>NZ_JBFTOF010000009.1:0-188251 GCF_056397845.1 Rhizobium sp. 05L419 | reverse complement strand
GGGTTCTTCCGCATATTTGGTGCAGGTCAGGTCTCCGCCTAATTGCGGTTTCGCTATGGTTATTCAGGAGCCGGTCCCGCAGCATTTTTTGAATTTGTTGCCTGATCCACACGGGCAGGGATCGTTTCGGCCGGGACTGGCAAACGAGCGCAGGCCAGCAGAGACGCTTTTCTTTTCGAGGTCGGACATACGCCAATAGGCCGCAATTGCCAAAACGGTGTCCGGCAGGGCCTCAATTGCGTCGTCAATCACCTGCTCTTTTTCCTCGCTTGCAAGTTCATCGGGCAGATTTTCGGGATCACAGAGCATCATGATGGGAACGAGCAGCATCCCGGCTTCAGACTTGGCCATCTTCGTCCAGTGACGCTGGCGCAACGCGAAGGACTCGACAAAGCCGTCAGCCCAGTCCCAGGCGATGACGGTGTCGCGTGATTGCCAAAAAATAGGCTCAACGGTCTCGTTGTCGATTTGCCGGACGATCTCGTCGTAACGGCCCATAATGGCCCCAAGGACAGCCTGCGCTTGGCTCTCATTGTCAAACTGAGGCGCAGTCTCGCCCCAGATGACCGGCAACCACTCGTCGGGCGGGATTGCCTCCGGCCCGACGGCGATGCCGGTCAAAAAGCCATCCAGGTCGGACAGTAGCATACTCTCCGCTGGAGAGCTGTCGGACATGAGATAATCATCGAGATCATCAAGGCTCATTGCTTCGGTGAAGGAAGTCTGATGCGTCGCCATATCGCAATCCTTGTAGAGCGTCGAACAAATCTAAGGCCGACGCTCCGCGACAGGCAATACTGAATGGTTCCCGTCCCCGGCATTCTGACTATCCGCTATGCCGCCATTAGAACGCGACTGCGCAGCAGTGCGTAGCCGGCACGACCATACATCTGCCGCTTCAGTGTCTTCAGGCGATTGATCTGACCCTCGACGGGGCTGGTCGTCCATCGATGATTGATCGCGCCGCGGACGGCCTCGATGTTCGCGGCTAATTCCGGCAGCCAAAGAGGCCAGTTCGCTGTCCCCGGCCTCAGCGATCCATCCCTCCAGGAGGGAGGCATCATCACCCCGCAATATTGCTGCTAATCGGCGAGAAAGATGCCCGGCAACCGAAAGCTGCGGCGCATGTTCGTAGACATGCTTCAGGAAACACGYGGCCTTCGCATCACAGGATTGCGGGTCCTGGCCCAGAAGCCATCCACATCTTCGCCGAGATGGCGGTCGCCAGGGTCGGCTCTTTTCGCTTTTAGATGATTGTGGCTGCTTCTTCAGGGCGGCGATCCATCGGTAAACGGTTGCACGGCTCCCTTTAAATCCCTGGGTTTTGATCTCGGACAGAAGCTGTCGACCATTGTGACATCCTTCGTTCCAACGTCGAAGAAGATAGTCCTCGAACGCTAGGAGGGTATGGTATTGAACCGAAGGGCGGTGGTGTTCGGGTTCACCGCCCGCTGCCAGCCACCGTTCAATTGTACGCACACTCATGCCGACCTGCGGCGCAATCTGCCTCGCAGAGGTGATCCCGGCATCCCACAGGCGCATCACCTCTTCATACAGATCACGACGTTGCAACTTTCGCTGCTGCCGCAAGCTTTGCAGCGATGTTTGCTTCTGCGACGGGTGTTCGCGGAACTCATGACTTGCTGCGGCGATCTCATTCATCGCGACGACACCGGCAAGACGGACAGCTTTGCGATGACGGCCGACCGCCAGACGAAGAGCCTCACCCAAATTCGCGAGAAGATGCCATCGATCCGCGATCTGAGCGGCATCAGGGGCGCCTCGTCGTGCCCCTTCTGCATAAACGCCAGCACGGTCGCGGGCGATGATTTCTACGCCGGGATGACGGGCCAGCCATTCGGCTACAACATCAGCATTTCGTTCGGGAAGCAGATCAAGAACGCGGTTGCGTTCCAGATCGCAGACAATCGTGCCGTAACGCTGGCCCTTGCGCCAGGCCCAATCGTCGATACCAACGATCCGAGGGGCAGGATAGGATTCGTGCACCGATGAGCTCACCATTCGCAGAAGTGTATCGCCGCTCACAGGAATGGTCAGCTTTTGCGATAAGCGACCGCCGGGCTCGCCGCCTGCCGTAAGCCCGACCGCCGTTTGCGCCGCTCTGAGGCGGTTGGTTCGACGGGCCTTGGCCGAAACCAATCCCGGAAATCGTTCGGTGAAGATACGCGTTACGCATTGTCTATCGACACAACGAAAACGCCTGGCGCGAAGTCGGATCGCCGCAGCTTGATCCTGGAAAGGCAGATCGGCAAGCCGGCGCAGGTAATGACTGTGAACGCGCCCGCTGGATCGGTCGCAAGTGGGGCAATTTGCCGAGGCCGAAATCGACCGCGCCGAAATAACGACAGTGCCACATTGGCGCACGATCTCCACGACCTCGAAATTCTCCGGAAGCAACGAGTTGAAAAATTCAAGCACGAGCAAATCACTGCATAGACCACGATTCCGAATCTATGACCGTATTCGCGCCACACGTGAATCCTCCTGCACCAAATATGCGGAAGAACCCTTGATTGTCGCTGTGCACGCCACGGCAAACCGCCCAGATCGAGCCCCACCATGATCACGACGTCATATTCGCAGCCCTTTGCCGAGTGCAGCGTCAACAGATTAACGCGGAGTGGCGACCTGTCGCGTCCGCCGAGGCTCGCCAGATCCAGCTCAGCGAGCGGCCCCCGACAGCGAGCGCCGTCGACATGCGTACCACCTGTTCGCGCTGATCGGCGAGGCGTGGCTCTGCCGCCATCAACGCATCGAGCATTCCGGCCCGCAGCGCGCCGACGAAGTCCCGCGCCAGGCCTCCGTCCGTCCGTAGCGACCAGAGCAGCTGGGTCAGCCGCTGGGCCTCACTGCGGGCCTCAGCTTCTGCGATGCGCGCGCGATGGAAACCGAGCCACCGATCCAGCAATCCGCGCAACTGTGGCCGACCTTCGCGCCACCCATCAGCGCACCAGGCCGCACAGTCCTCGATCCAGCTTGTCAGCGCCACCTTGCGATGAGGCGCGGCTGTATCGACGCGGATGAAGTCGAGCCTCGCAGCGGCCAAGGCCTCGGCGACGACGTCGCCGGCGCAATAATCCCGGTATAGGATGGCGATGTCACCCAGCGCGCGGCCCGGCTTGGCGGCCAGCGCCGCAGGGATTATTTCGGCCACAGCATGCGCCGCCTGACCTTCAAGCCCATCGTCGCACTCGACGAACGCGATCACCGCTTGCCGGTCCGGATCGTTCGAGACGTAGCTGCGCACCTCCCCAAGCGCCGGTTCAGAGCGCTGGCAATCCGCGAGGCTGAACGATAGTTGAGTTGGAGCTGAAACCGCTCGACGTCATCCCGTTCGGCCAACTCCTGCAACAGCGCGCCGCCGGCGCCGGTGAAGCCGTAGATCGACTGGTCCGAGTCTCCCACGGCAAAGAGCCGTACGCCGCCAGGCTTCATCGGACTTCTACAACCATAGGAGGATAAACATGACCAAGAAACCAAGCCGTGCACGTGTCCTGATGATGCCCTATCAGGGTGACGACGACAAAGACCCAGCGGGATACTCCGGTCCAGCCACCGTGCTGACCGGCCTGCCACGAACGATCCGACGGCATGAACTCCGGCTGATCGTCCCGCTCGCCGACAGCACGATCTATGAAATGGAAAAGCGCGGCGACTTTCCCCGCCGCTTCAATCTCACGCCGCGATGCGTGGTGTGGGACTTAAAAGAAGTCGAAGCGTGGCTCGAGCAGCGCCGCCTAATCTATCTCGAAGGTCGCGCGAAGATCGCTCCCGCACCAGACGTTCACCAGCGCAAAATCCGGCCGGTCAAGCGGACCGACGGTTTAATGACCTGAAACGGCGGCCATCGCATCTCTCCAGGCGCAATGGCCCAGCCGACGCGGGCAAGTGCCCCTCTTGCACGATGGTTCAGGCTCCACTGCTGTCGGTACCCTCGATCGGCGCGAAGGCTTCCATCCCGGAGACCTCATCGGCAATGGTCGCGAGCTGCAACTGGGCTTCCATCTTCTCCAGCCGCTGTCGCGCCCATTCGAGGAAAGCGCGACAGGCAGAAGCTTCCCCTGAGATGTGGTCAGCGGGAAGCGCCATCAGAAACGCCCGTAATCGATCTCGCTCCTGTGCCTGTGCGAGCCTTCGATCGAGGAATTCCACCCGCTGCTGCTCAAGCTTGGCAAGCCGCGCTTGTTCGGCGCGCCGCTGGCGGGCAATCTCCTCAAGACAGGCCCGTTCCCGCGCCTCTTCCCGCTCCACCTTCCTGCCGGCCGCGAATGCGGCAAACGAGACCTGTATCTCGTCGATCCGGCTCTCGATCGTGCGTGCGCGGGTGTCGGCGAACCGGTGCTGGGCACCTTCGAAACGCGACCAGCCCGCGATCTCGATCGCCATCTCGCCGGTCGGCGTGAAATCATAATGGGGAATGGGCGCTTGTCCCAGTTGTCCCAATCATTGCGATGGCGGGCATCCCAGCGGCTCGCGCCGCCGCGTCTCTTCTTTTCGTGGCGACATGGATCGACCGGCGAATGGTCTGACAGACGACAAAGCCGATGGCTTCGTCATCGACGATCATCTCGAGGCCCTCACGTCCGGCTTCGAACCGATGTCCCCGGGCCAGAGCTTTGTAGACCAGGGCGTTCAGGAAGATGCCCACACGATCGAGCGTGTCGAGGTGCGCACGAAACCGAAAGAACTTCGCGCCAAGACCGATGATCGCATCATTACGATCCGGCTTGGCCTTCCGTGCAGCGGCAAGCGTTTTCGCGACGAGTGGGTGCAGCTTCTCCGGTACGGCTACAGTCTCCACCGACTGTTTGGCGACTGCGACCGCCGCCTCCACCCGTTCGGGCGCCGGCGGCTTCGCGCGTGCGTTGATCACGATATGATCGCTCACACCCTTCGGTGCAGCGCCTAGTGGCTTGCGCTTGACCGGACGTCCGGCGTGCAGCCGTCCCCTATAGGTGGCATCCGGCAGGGGATGGCGTGCTTCACGCATTGCTTGCGCAGCGCCGCGTCAAATGCCGAGCTCCGGCGCCATCTTCGAAACGGCGCGTTCCCAGATCATGTCATAAAGCTGCTGCCGGGTGAGAACATGCCGCATGGACGAACCTTTCGCTGGAATTCTTAAGTTGGATGCGCTATATGACTATCTACATGGTCAGGAGCGTGACATGGATGCGATTAATCTGGCGGATGCCAAAGCCCATCTGAGCGAACTGGTCGACCGGGTAGAGGCAGGCGATTCGATTGACATCACCCGTCGCGGCAAGCCGGTCGCGCGGCTCACCGCTGTCGCCCGGCCGCGCAAGCCGATCGATGCCGCGCTGCTTCAATCACTGACGGCAGCGATGCCGCCCCAGTCCCAGAGTGCCGCCGACCTCGTGCGGTCGATGCGGGATGGCGATCGCTACTGATGCTTTATCTCGACACGTCGCTGATCGTCGCGGCGCTCTCCAACGAAGCGATGACGCCGCGCGTTCAGGCCTGGCTGGCGGAGCAGGATGCGGCGCAACTTCTGATCAGCAACTGGACCGTCACCGAGATGTCGTCCGCCATGGCGATCAAGCTGCGGACGGGACAGATCGGCCTCGAACAGCGCGCCAGTGCGCTCGCCATATTCAACAAGCTGGTCGCCGAGAGCTTCACCGTGCTTGGGGTGACGGGCGGGCAGTTCCGGACGGCGGCGAAGTTCGCCGATCAACATGCCCTTGGGCTTCGCGCCGGCGATGCGCTGCACCTCGCGGTCGCATCGGAGCATGGTGCCACGGTGCACACGCTGGACCGGCGGCTCGCCGAGGCCGGGCCGGCCCTTGGCGTGCCGGCGCAGCTACTGGCATGATCCGGGCCCTCTCGGGCTTGGCCGACCATCTCGGGAGCCGCTATGGCCGGTGACTGGTCCGACGAGCAGAACGACGCGATCGTCGCGGACTATTTCGCGATGCTCGCAGACGACATCGCTGGCCGAGCCTACAGCAAGGCGGAGCACAATCGCCTCCTGCAGGGGGTGATTGATCGCCCGCGTGGCTCGATCGAATACAAGCATCAGAACATCAGTGCCGTGCTCAAGGGCCTCGGGGAGGATTGGATGCCGGGCTACAAGCCGGCCTTCAATTTCCAGGCGTCGCTCGTCGACGCTGTGGTGCGCTGGCTCGATCGCCATCCGGATTGGCTCGCACCGGCCGCGCGGATGGCAATGGGTCCGTCGCCGTCAGCCCTTCGGGAAGAAGCGATGCTGTGGATCGGTCCGCCGCCAACGCACAGCAATGCGCCTCCACCTGACGAGCTCGAGCAGATGACCGCCATCGCCCGGAAGTACGACGTGGCCGAGCGCGACGCGCGCAATCGCGCCCTGGGCCGCGCCGGCGAGGAGCGCGTCCTCGCCCATGAGCGTGCCAATCTGCTCGCCGCTGGCAGGATCGATCTCGCCGAGCGCATCCGTTGGGTGTCGCTCGTCGATGGTGACGGTGCCGGCTATGACATCCTGAGCTTCGACACAGACGGCAGCGATCGGCTGATCGAGGTAAAGACAACCAATGGCTGGGAACGCACGCCTTTTCACATCACGCGTAATGAGCTGGCCGTTGCTGAGGAGCGACGCGGCGATTGGCGGCTAGTGCGGCTGTGGAATTTTGCGCGGGAGCCGAGGGCCTTTGAGTTGCGACCGCCCTTGGAGACGCACGTGTCGCTGATGGCCACCAGTTACCAAGCGAATTTCTTGTAGCGGCCTTTACATCAAGTGCGCGCAGATCGTACCTGAGAGGCAGAAATGGAGAACGCCAGCTCAATGAGAGTGAAATACGGACGAGAGCGACAATTAAGCGGCATCGAAAATCGCCGCCGAAACTACGCTATTGTCGCCGTTTGTATCCGTCACTCCCACTCGATCGTGCCGGGCGGCTTCGAGGTCACGTCGTAGACCACGCGGTTGATGCCGCGTACTTCGTTGATGATGCGTGTCGCGGCGCGGCCGAGGAATTCCATGTCGTAGTGATAGAAATCCGCCGTCATACCGTCGACCGAGGTGACGGCGCGCAGCGCGCAGACGAACTCGTAGGTGCGACCGTCGCCCATGACGCCGACGGTCTGGACCGGCAGCAGCACGGCGAAAGCCTGCCAGATGGCGTCGTAGAGGCCGGCCTTGCGGATTTCGTCGAGGTAGATGGCGTCGGCTTCGCGCAGGATCTCCAGCTTTTCGCGGGTGATGCCGCCTGGGCAACGGATCGCGAGGCCAGGACCCGGGAAGGGGTGGCGGCCGATGAAGCTGTCGGGCAGGCCGAGTTCCTTGCCGAGTGCGCGCACTTCGTCCTTGAAGAGTTCGCGCAGCGGTTCGACAAGCTGCATGTTCATGCGCTCCGGTAGGCCGCCGACATTGTGATGCGACTTGATGGTGACCGACGGGCCGCCGGTGAAGGAAACGCTTTCGATCACGTCGGGATAGAGCGTGCCCTGGCCGAGGAAATCGGCGCCGCCAAGCTTCCTGGCCTCCTCCTCGAAGGTCTCGATGAACAGGCGGCCGATGATCTTGCGCTTGGTCTCGGGATCGCTGACGCCTTCGAGTTCGCCGATGAACCTGTCGGCGGCATCGACGTGGATCAGATGCAGATTGTAATGCTCGCGGAACATGGCGACGACATTGGCTGCCTCGTCCTTGCGCATCAGGCCGTGATCGACGAGCACGCAGGTCAGCTGGTCGCCGACGGCCTCATGGATCAGAAGTGCGGCAACCGAGCTGTCGACGCCGCCGGACAGTGCACAGATGACGCGCTTGTCGCCAACCTGCTTGCGGATGGTGTCGACCGCCTTCTGGCGATAGGCCGACATCGACCAGTCGCCCTTGATGCCGGCGATGTTGTGAATGAAGTTGCCGATCAGCTTGGCGCCATCGGGCGTGTGCACCACTTCCGGATGGAACTGCACGCCGTAGTACTTGCGCTTTTCGTCGGCGATGAAGGCGTAAGGGGCGTTGGAGGAGGTCGCGACCACCTCGAAGCCCTCGGGGAGCGCGGTCACGCGGTCGCCGTGGCTCATCCAGACCTGATGGCGGGAGCCCTTCGACCAGAGCCCTTCAAACAGCGGGCAATCCTCGTCAACATCAAGGAAGGCGCGGCCGAATTCGCGGTGATGGCCGCTTTCAACCTTGCCGCCGAGCTGCATGCACATCGTCTGCTGGCCATAGCAGATGCCGAAGACGGGCAGGCCGCTTTCGAAGATGATCTGCGGCGCGCGCGGCGACCCTTCGTCAACCGTCGAAGCCGGGCTGCCGGACAGGATCACGGCTTTCGGTTTGAGGCGCTTGAAGCCCTCTTCGGCGGACTGAAAAGGAACGATCTCGCAATAGACGCCCGCTTCGCGCACGCGGCGCGCAATCAGCTGGGTTACCTGGCTGCCGAAATCGACGATGAGAACGCTGTCGGGATGTGCTGTCTGGGTCATGGCGAGCCTTTAATGAAAAGCACCCGTTCTTGCAATGCGGGAAATCCGCCGCAGCCGGATTTTATTGTGCCGATTGTCCCGTTTCTGCAGGGCCTAGAACCAGAATACCCCGTCTTCGAGCGCCGTAAACAGGCTGTCGACGGCATAGGAAAGCTTGCGATCGACCACGTGCAGATATTCCGTCCAGCCGGAGATATGCTGCAGTTCCTCGACGCCATCGGAAATGCCGCGAAGTCCGATCAGTGGCAGCTGGAAGGCCTGGCAGGCGCGCAGGACCGCAAAGGTCTCCATATCGACCATGTCGGCTGCAATGCCGGCATAGGCCGCACCCGAAACGACGTTTCCGCCGGTGGAAAGGCTGGCCTCTGCAAGGCCGGGTATCCGCAACGGCAGGTCTATGGTTGCGGGAAGATCTAGAAATGGCGTGCGTCCTTTCTCGAACCCAAGCGCGGACGCATCCATGTCCCGATAGGAGACGGAGGTGACCTGATAGACCTCAGTCTGTTCGAGGCTCGGTGAGCCCGCCGAGCCGAGCGAGACGACGAGCTGCGGCAGATCGCCTGCAAGATCCAGCTGCGTCAGTGCCCTGGTAAGGACCACGGCGGCCTCGATCGGGCCGACGCCCGTCATTAGCGGCTCGAAGCGCGAGCGCAGGAACGGGCCGTATTCAGCCTCGGCCGCCATCACGAACAGAATGGATTTCCCCGCGACCGATTTCTGTTCGAACTTCATCCAGTAATTCCCTCTCTGCCGCGGATGATCATCATGGTGCTCGTCATCGAAGCGATGAGTTTCGCTGGCCCGTCGCTGATCGCATAGCCGCGCCCATCGGCGACGATGATGTTCGAACCGGGCTTGGTGATCTCGCCTCGGAACAGGAAGCGGTCGCCGCGCCCCGGCGACATCAGGTTGACCTTGAACTCGATGGTCAGGATCGAAGCCTCGGCATCGATGACGCTGTAGGCGGCAAATCCGCAGGCGGAATCGAGTGCTGCGGAAATCACGCCGGCATGCAGGATGCCGTGCTGTTGCGTGAGTTTGACATCGAACGGCAGCTCGATCTCCACCGTGGCGCGCTCGACGCGGGTCAATTCGGCGCCAATCGTGTGCAGCGCCGCCTGGCGCGCAAAATTCTGGCGGATTCGCTCGCGGAAATCGCCGCTGTCATTGTCGTTCATTATGATTTGCCCCCTTGCGAGCGTGAAAGTGGCATGGTGCGCTGCATTCGACAAGCATGCCTGGGAAATCAATTGATCGCTGTTCGGCCAAGCCGTTTCCGGTGTCGTAAAGATTGGATTCAGCTTTTTTTGGTAATTCTCCATTAGCCATTGTGTTTCGGGTTTCCCATGAGGAGGAATCCGCTGTCGAAAGTTGCCTGCGTGCGAGTTCTTATGCGTCTATCGGCCTTGCCAGCAATCGTCCTTGTCTGTGTGACTGCTTCGGGCTGCACATCGAGTTCGGGTCCGGAGAGCATTCTGGCTTCGGTGCCATCGCGGGAAACGACCAGCTCAGTGGTGAGGCCAAGCGCTCCGGTGCCCGCGATGGATGTCGCAGACGCTTCACCTCCGCCAGCCCCGCAGCAGCAGGAACTGACCTGGACCGGTCCCGTGCCGGAGCCGCAGGCATTCCTGCCTCAGGCAAGAGCGGCGGCGATGCCGCTTCCGGCGGACAGGCCGGTTGCTGCGGAGACGAGGGTCGCATTCGTGGTTCCGACGAGGCCGGCGGCAGAGTCGGCGCCGCAGACGCGCACGAGAATTTACAGCCACCGGTTCCGCGACGCCAAGCCGATCAATTTCGGCTCGTCCTCGCCAAGAAAGCTTGCCGTCCACGGTGTCGACGTCTCGCGCTGGCAGGGCGATATCGACTGGCAGACGCTGCAGATGCAAGGCGCGAACTTCGTCTACATAAAGGCGACCGACGGCGGCGATCATCTCGATCCGATGTTCAGGAAAAACTGGCGCAATGCCAAGGAAGCCGGGCTGAAGCGTGGCGCCTATCACTTCTTCTACTGGTGCCGCACGGCAGGCGAGCAGGCCGACTGGTTCATCCGCAACGTTCCGCGGGATGCAAACGCGCTTCCGCCCGTGATCGATGTCGAGTGGAACGGCGAATCCAGCTGCAAGCGGCAGCCTTCGCGTGAGCACGTGCTCGAAAAGATGAAGGTGTTCATGGATAAGCTGGAGCGGCACTACGGCCAGCGCCCGGTGATCTATACGGCTCCCGATTTCTATCGCGACAATCTGCAGGGCGCGTTTCTTGACTATCCCTTCTGGCTCCGCTCGGTCGCAGCACACCCCTCCAAGCGCTATCCGGGACGGAAATGGATCTTCTGGCAGTATTCCGGCTCCGGCCTTTCGCATGGTGTCGAGGGACGGATCGATCTCAACGTGTTCCATGGCAGCGAACGCGACTGGCACGACTGGCTGGGGCAATCCGGCTGAGTGAAGACAGCACGCCCGGACCGTGACCTGATATCGCTCAGTTCAGATAGACGATCGACGCGTTGAGCATGGTCGCGAAGGCTGACCCAGCAGGCATAGGGAATGAAGAGCAAGGCAGCGATCCGATCTGCGTTCCAGCGGCTCCGGATGAAAGCAAGGATCAGCACAAACAGCACCGCGATGATCGCGAGCGCGACGGGCGGCATCCGCAGGCCGAAGAAGAACGGCGACCAGAGAAAATTGAGCACCATCTGCCGGCCCAGATCAGCATGCCGACGGACAGATGTCCGCGCATCCACGTGCGCGCGCCGGCGATCCCGATCACCCAGTCGGGCGGATTGAAAGGTGTCCGGCGAGAGATTGATTCCATTCGCCGGGAAGGTTGTCGATACCGATGGGCCAGACCGCCGCCGAGGACGATGGCGACGAAGATCAAATAGGTCAGGGCTTATAGGGCGACGACGGAAACGCGCCAGATGAGGTGCCGTGCGATTTAACCGCGCAGGCAGATGATCTCGATTGCCTCCGCCGCCGCCGCGCCTATTTTCAACCAGTGTGAATTTGGGACAGTCCGGCATGGCAACGATCTCGCAGTCCATACGCGATTATGAGGCGTGGCTCCACGATCAGCTCGGCGCCGATCTCGTCGAGGCCGACCTCACCAGGAAGCATGCAAAGATGACCACGAACGGCTTCGTCTTCCTGCGTGCGACCTACTGGCGCTGGGCCGAGACGGTTCTGGACATCTGCCCCGATTTCGCCACGGCGCCGCAGGTCCTTGCGATCGGCGATACGCATCTGGAGAACTACGGGACCTGGCGCGACGCCGAGGGACGCCTGGTCTGGGGTGCCAACGACTTCGACGACGCTGCCGTCATGCCCTATGCGCTCGACCTCATTCGACTGACCGCGAGCGCGCTGCTGGCTCGAAGCGAAGACGGCCCGCCGGCGCATCTGATCGCGGAATCGATCCTCGCGGGCTACCGGCGCGCCATGCAGGCACCGGTACCGATCATTCTCGAGCGGGATCATAAATGGCTGCGAAAGGCTTTGCTGCTTCCCGACGCTGCGCGCCGCGCGTTCTGGGACAGGTTCGCCGACTTGTCGCCGGGCAGCAAGCCGGTGCCACCTGCATATTCCGCGGCGCTGGAGGCGGCTTTGCCAAAAGACTGCGGCGCCTATGTTCCAAAGCCGCGGGCAGCCGGAACGGGCAGTCTCGGCCGCCCTCGCTTCGTTGCCTACGCGGAGTGGCAGGGCGGGCCGGTGCTGCGGGAAGCAAAGGCGATGCTGCCGTCGGCCTGGTCGCTTGCGCACGCACCTCAGGACCGCTCTACCAGGGATCACGCAATCCACGCCGTCGATATCGCGGCTGGGCGAATCCGCTGCCCCGATCCGCACTATCGGCTTTCGGGCACCATTCTTGTGCGCCGCCTTTCGCCGAATAGCATCAAGATCGAAATCGACCGGAATCCCGAAATGCTGCTATCGCCCGACATGCTCGATGTGATGGGTTTCGAGATCGGCAACTGCCATTCCAGCGATCCGGCGTCTGGCCCGGCGATCGCACGCGATATCAAGTCGCGCCGCGGAACCTGGCTCTCCGATGCCGCGAAAGCTGCAGCCGCCGCGGTTGCCTCGGAGCAGAAAGTCTGGTCACAGGGGTCGTGACGGGGCGATGCGGACGATGTGCTGGTCCCAGGCGACATTGCTGCGCGCGGCAAGAAAATCCCCGTCGTAGCTGGATACCGCGAAACCGCCTGTTGCCGGCGCAATTCCGGCCGCGTCTGGAACCACCTCCTCACGCAGCACCCTGCCGCTCCTCGCGTCGATGGTGACGGAGGCGCCGCCCTTCGGCGAGGTGACGCCGACAAGGCCGTCCTTGCGGTTGACGGCGATTGCGCCGACATAGTTGGACAGTCGCCGGGTCGTCTCTTCCGGCAGATCGACGAAGCGCAGATCCTCTCCCCTGGCGAAGGAGCCGACAAGAGGCGGCAGGTCGTTTCGGTGCCCCTCATATTGGCAGGCGAACCAGATACGGCCGCTGTCATCGATGTCTACATGGCGGGTTGAGACCTTTGCCCATTGCGGCGGCAGCGAATGCTTCTCGATGAGAGCGCCCGTTGCGGCGTCGATCAACGTCAGGGACGGCTGCATGCTTTGAAGGTTAAGCTTCGTGCGGCCGAAATCCGGGTGGGTCTCGATGCCGCCATTGGCGACAACAAGCATGCGGCCGTCGTCGGAAACCGTCATGTCGTGAGGGCCGACGCCATAGGTTTCGAACTCGCCGATGCGGGCGAAGCGATCGGTCGCGTCATAGAGACCGATCATGCCGCGGTTGGCATCGAAGTCGTTCTCACTGGCATAGAGGATGCGGCCGTCCGGGGAAAAGGATCCGTGGCCATAGAAATGGCGTCCTTCGGCGGCGGCGATCACGACGGGTTCGCTCTTGCCGCGGGGATCGAAGATCATCGCATAGGTACCGGGGCGGCGGGCAAATGCGACGGTCTTGCCCGTCGCGGCGCTGAACGCCATGCCGTGGGCGCGCGCCGGCAGGGCGACTTGGTCGACGATCTCGCCGCGCTCGCCCACGGTAGCGACTGCGTAGGAACCGTCGGCAGTCCGCATTCCCGACGCATAGACCGCGTCGGCACGTTCCAGCGCCATCAGCGCTCCCGGGCGCAGGGCCGCCAGGAAGGTCAGTCCGGCGGCCTTGACGAAACTGCGCCGGTCGATCGGCGAGCTTTTCCACATCGGATCAATCGCCGTCCGAGAAGGAGAAGCCGGCGGAAAGGCCGATCGCAGCGCCGTAGTCATCGCTGATCTTGGTGATCAATTCGCGGGTGCTGGCGAGGAGTGCATCCAGCTTCGCCTTTTCCGGTTCGCTGGTGGCGACCTGGATATCAGGATTGAGCTTGGGCACGGTCTCGAGCAGCGACTTGAAGTTGGCATCGATCGCCTCTGCGATCGGCTTCTTGTCGGCCGGTAGCAGTTCGGCCATGCCTGCCTTTTGCCAGAGGGTGCGCAATCCTTCCAGATTGGCTGTCATCGACTTCCAGGTGTTCTTCGAGCGCCAGTAGATCGCCATGCGCGGCCGGGGCGAGGTGTCCTTGCCCTTGTAGAATTGCTCGAGCCGCTGGTCGCGAACCGTTTCGGCGCCATGGACGAGAATGCCGAGCAGCGCGGTGACGGCTTCCTTGTTGTCCGCGAACTCTTCGCTTTGCGGGCCCGGATGCTTCCAGCTTCCCTGAACGCCATCGGGTTTTTCCCAGGCAGCGACGACCTCGCCGGCCTCGCGCTGTATGTTGCCGGCGACTGCAGCGCCGTAAAGGCAGCGGAAACCGTTCTTCTGCTTGATCAGGTCTTCGGAACCGCTGCCATAGAGCACGTATTCCAGCGCCGTCAGCCCCTGAAGGGCGACGCTCTTGCCGGCGATCGCATCCACTGTCGTGTCCTTCGGATCCGCCTTGGCAAGCAGCGCCTGCACCTGTTTCAGGCCGACGCCCTTGCGGTCGGGATAGAAGAGGATGTGTTCGAAGAGATTGTCCTGGCTGACAGGTCCGGTCTGAACGATTTCAATCACCGACCAGTAGCGGATCGTGTCGTCGAAAGCGGACTTTGCCTTGTCGAGCGTCTGCTGCGTGCTGTCCTCGCACAGATCCTTCATCGCCGTCGTCAGGCGGGCGGCCGATTGCTGGGCGTTGCGATATCCGGGGCGGATCACCTCGTCGACGGCGCGCTGCATGACGGCCGGGACGGCTTCCTCGTTGAGGCCCGCTTGCGGGGCGGCGGTTTGGGCGGCGGTGGAAGAGGCAAGGGCAAGCGATAGGACGAGAGGTTGCCAAAGGCGCATCAAAGGGACTCCAGGAATGTAATCAGTGCCTGCCTACCATCCCTGGGCAGGGATGCGAAAGCGTCACGTGCTTTTTGCGCTTCGCCGCCATGCCAGAGAATAGCTTCCGTGAGGTTTCTGGCACGGCCGTCATGAAGGAAAAAGCTGTGCCCGCTGACAGTCTGGGTCAGACCTATACCCCATAGCGGCGGCGTACGCCATTCACGTCCGCTTGCAAGTCCGACTTGTTGTCCGTCGGCTAGTCCTTCGCCCAAATCGTGCAGCAGGAAATCGGAATAGGGCCAGATCAGTTGGAAGGACTGCGCCTTGTCGAGGCTGTCGCGGCGCGTCACGAACTTCGGCATATGGCAGGAGACGCAGCCGGTTTCATAGAAAACCTGCTTGCCTTTCAGCGTTTCGGGAAAGCTCGCCTTGCGCCGGGCTGGGACCGCAAGATTGGCCGAATAGAATGTCACGAGGTCGAGGATCGGGCCTGGAGCCTCCTCGTTTCCCAGCCGCTTCTGCACGCCGGTCGGCGTCTTCAGGCATTTGGCTTCGGCCTTCGTGCAATCGCCATGCGCATCCGGCTGGTCCGGCGTGGAGATGCCGATATCGTTGGAAAAGGCATCGGCACTCTGATCGCGAACCGTGGCATTCTGCGCCTTCCAGCCGAATCTGCCGAGGGCAATCTTGCCGGTGCGATGATCGCGCGCGATCGCTGCCCTTCCTGATATCCCGTCGCCGTCGGCATCGTCCGGATCGGCGTGAGCGAGGATATCCGCCTCCGGAATTGCCTCGATCAGACCGAGCCCGATCATCGCAGGCGCAACACGCGGCGAAATCGTCGTTGCCGCATCGAGCGGGCCGTAGCCAAGGTTGGTCACCGCGTAGGTCGGCCGGCGCAGCGAGATCGTCTCGCCGTCGCCAAGCGTCAACGGCTCTTCGGTATAGCGGATCGCCATCTTCCCCTCCGAGGCAAGGCCGGGGACTGCAAGATCCTGTAGCTGGTGGCCATAGACCGGATCGGGAAAGTTGACGACCTCGGCACCGGCGACCGCGCGCTGCTCCTCAGGCGTCGTCGTCGCACGAGACAGACGGAGGAACATCGACGTGGCGCTAGCGCCGCCTTCCGGCGGCTTTCCGCGGCCGTCGTTGACGTGGCAGCTCATGCAGGAGCGGGCGTTGAAGAGCGGCCCCAGGCCATCGGATGCCTGCGTAGAGGAAGGGGCGGAAACCCAGAGCTTCTTGAAGAGCGCGTTCCCGAGCCTGAACGGCTGCTCTTCGTCGAAGGGGATGGTCGCGGAGATATGCGAGAACGAATCCTGCGTGACCGGATCGATCGAGGTGGCGCTGCCGGCCTGCATAGCCTCGAATTGTTCGGCCTTGGAAAAATCGGTGGTCGGTCGCGTCACGTCGGCGACGCGTTTCTCGTCGGCGTCGGAGAGGTCGGTTCGTTTTGTCGGGAGATCGAAATCGGACGCGACAGCGACGGAAAAACCGGCAAGCGCGACGCAGAATGCTGCGCTACTGAAGAGTCGACGAGCCAGGATAGGCGACATTTCGGGTTCGGGCCGCTCCGACAAACGAAGCGGCCCGCCTTTTCACTTATTGGAAGACTGCGCTAGGATTATCCAAGCTGTCGGAACCTTCAAGCTTGACCGTGCCGAGATCAAGTGCGGCAATAACGCGCTGCACGGACTTGGTCTGGTCGACGAGGCCGTCGATGGCGGCCTGGACAACAGCGTTGCCCTTTTTGTTGCCTTCGGCGATCATCTGGTCGTACTTTTCGACGTTCTGGCCGCGCTTGGCCATGACCTGCATGGCGTCGAGCGTCTTCTTCAGCTTAGCCTGCATTTCCTTGTCGAGCTTCTTGTCCTTGGCAGCGACGAGGTCGTGCAGCGACGGACCCTTCAGCTTCGTGCCGTCGACGCGGGTATAATCGCCCGTGTAGGCAGCAGCGATGCCGATCGCATCGTTGAGATGCGAGTTGTAGGTGTTGTCGGAGAAGCAATCATGCTCTTCTTCCGGATCGTGCAGGATGAGACCAAGCTTCATGCGCTCGCCGGCGAGCTCGCCGTAGGAGAGGGAACCCATGCCGGTCAGGATTGCAACGAGCGCGGCCTTCGGATCGGCTTCGACATGCTTCGTCGCCTCGCCGCTAGGTGCCCAGTTGTCCGTCATCTCCTGAAGATCGGAAACAAGCAGCGTCGAGGCCGACTTCAGATACTCGGCGCGGCGATCGCAATTGCCGTGTGTGCAATTCTTGAGGTCGTAGTCGGTCGCCGGACGATTGCCGGCGCCTGGGCCGGTACCGTTCAGATCCTGGCCCCAGAGCAGGAATTCGATGGCGTGGTAGCCCGTCGCCACGTTGGCTTCGACGCCACCGGCCTCGGCCAGCGTGCCGGAGAGGAATTCGGGCGTCAGCTTGGAAGCGTCGACGTCCTTGCCGTCGATCTTGATCGTCTTGTTGGCGATCACATTGGCGACGAAGAGTGAGTTCTCATCGCTCTCGGTGCCGTAGGACGCGTCGACGTAGTCGATCAGGCCCTCGTCGAGCGGCCAGGCGTTGACCTGGCCTTCCCAGTCATCGACGATCGGGTTGCCGAAGCGGTAGACTTCGGTCTGCTGGTAGGGAACGCGCGCCTTGATCCAGGCAGCGCGGGCAGCGTTCAGCGTCGCATCCGTCGGCTCCTTCAAGAGGGCGTCGATCGCGGCGTCCAATGTCTTCGCCGTCGTCAGCGAGTCCTCATACTTTGCATGGGCGACTTCGGCGTAGTGCTTGACCACGGCGGCAGCATCCGTTGCCGCGTAGGCGGGAATGGCGGACAATGCCGTCGGGGCCACCGCCAGCGCCAGGGCTGCGCAAAAATTCCTGTTGAGTTTCATGGGTCCTCTCCTGCGACGGACGTTCCGTCTGAAGTCCGGCGGAATCTCATCGCGTAAAACGAAACTGGTGTCAAACACTCTAGTTTGGAATGGTTTTAAGGAGGAAAACCGGCGGCTAGGAGAGCGGATCCGAGCGGGCTCGCCGGTTGCTTGACCCCTGACTCAACCGGGCCGGCTGAAGCGCTCGCGATAGTCGAGAGGACCGATGCCAAATTGCCGCTGCATGACCCGGCGCAGGTTCTGTTCGTTGCCGAGGCCGACCGCATCCGCGATGGTCTTGAACGGCAGGCTCGTTTCCTCCAGTGCACGGCAGGTCGCCTCGAGGCGCATCATCTCGACTGCCCTGGCGGGTGTCCGCCCGACTTGCGAAGCATACAGCCTAGCGAAGGTGCGAGGGCTTTGCCCTGCCTTTTCGGCGAGCTTCTCCACCCGCAGATCGGCGTGGAGATTGTCGGCCATCCAGGCATTTAGCGCGGTGAAGTCGAAGGTCTTCGCGTCCTTCAGCGAAAAGACCGTGCGGAACTGGTTCTGGCCGCCGGGCCTGGTGACGAACACGACGAGCTGGCGCGCCGTGTCGACCGCAACGCGATGGCCGAGATCGGCTTCGACGAGCGCCAGCGCCAGATCGATGCCTGCGGTAACGCCACCTGACGTCCACAGTCGCCCGTCGTTGACGAATATGCGGTCGGGCTCGAGGTTGATCGCCGGATGCCGCCGAGACAATTCCTCCGATCGCGACCAGTGGGTGGTCGCGCGCCTGCCGTCGAGCAGCCCGGCGTCCCCGAGCAGGAAGGCGCCGGTGCAGACGGAACAAAGCCGACGCACCGCCGGCGCGTTTTCGGCAAGCCAGGTGACGAGCCGGTCGAGGCCGAAGGTGCGAGCGCTCGTGCTCGCAAGGCCACCGGGGACAATCAACGTGTCGATCTCACAGGGCTGCACATCGTCGAGCGCCACGGTTTCGATGACGACCCCGGGAGCGGTCCTGATCGGGCCGCCATATTCGGAAGCTATCACCAGCCGGTATCCCGACGTCGCCTCGCCGTCCCGCAGTCGGCCCGCGGTCTCGAACGCTTGCAACGGCCCGGCGACGTCGATCAGGTTGACGCCGCCATAGGCAATCATGACGACGAGGCGATCAGGCAATTCCTTCTCCGAAAGTTGCACGGCGGGCGCCCTGCCATCTCATCACAAGCAGCAGGCAGACGGCAAGTGGCGGAAGGACGATGAGGTTGAGGATAGACCAGCCGAACCCCTCCAGGACGGCGCCCGACGTCAGGGTTGCGAAGGTCGCCGCCACGTTGCCGAGTAGGCCGGACAGCGCCTGTGTCTTGCCGCGCTCGTTTGCCCGATAGGATTGTGCCAGAAGCGTCGTCCCGCAGACGATCATCAAGTTCCAGCCGACCCCGAGCGCCAGCAGTGCAAGGTGGAATGCCGTAAGCGTCGTCGAACTGGTCGCAATCGCCACACAGCACGCCATCAAGGTGGCACCGGCGCAAAGGATGCGAATGACGCCGAAGCGGGCGACAAGCCGGCCGGCGAACAGGGATGGTGCGAACATGCCGAAGAGATGCCACTGGATGATGCTCGCTCCGTCGTCGATGCTAAAGCCACACGCAACGGCGGCAAGCGGGGAGGCAGTCATGACGATCAACATGGTTGCAGAGGCCGTCATCGTCGTTGCCACCCCGGCGACGAAGATCCGCTGACGCGCAATCTTGTACAGCGGGCGTGCCGGCAGTCCGTCTCCTTTCGACTGAGCGTCGACCATGCCCACATCCCGATAGAATAGCAGGAAAATGAGCGCCGAGAGCACGGCGAGCGCGGCGACCAGAAGGTAGGAACCGGCAAAGACGGTATCGAATGCAATGTCCTTTGCCTTGCTGGCGAGCACCGGGCCGACGATGGCTGCGATGACGCCGCCGGCCAGAACGGTCGAGATGGCTCGGCTCTTATAGTCCTTCGGGACCGAGTCTGCCGCGGCAATAGCAAAGAACTGGGCAAATCCCTGGAAGGCGCCGACGCCTGCGGTGCCAAGGCAGAAGAGCCAGAAATTGCCATGCACGATCGACCAGACCGAAATCAGTCCGCCTGCCGCGCCGCACAGCGCCCCGAGCGTGAAACCGATGCGCCGTCCCAGCCGCTCCATGATGAAGGCGGCAAAAACCGTCACGATGGCGGCGCCGACCGTGATCAGAGCAAAAGGCAGGGTGGCGAGAGCCTTGTCCGGTGCGAGCTGATAGCCCGTAATGCTCGTCAAGGTCAGATCGACGGAGATCGCGCAAACGTAGAGCGCCTGGCAGAGAGCCAGAATTCTGGCGTTGCGCCTTCCCCTGTTCATGTCGGTCATCAAACTCTCCCGATTGCCTGAAGTGGATCGGCGAGATTATCGATGACGTCATTTTTGGCAGCAATGACAAATGTGCATCAAATTCTGCCAAATAGCGCCGCTATGGCTTTCGCTGCATGCGGCAGAAGAAGAAACCGTCCGTGTCGGTCGATGCCGGCGTCAGCATGATCGTCTTGCCATCGGACGAACGGGGGCGCGGGCTATCCTTGCCGAACAGGCTGTCCCAGGCGGGGAGCGCGCTTGCGATCTCGAAGTCCCGATGTTCAGCGGTGAAGCGGCGCACCTGCTCTTCGTTCTCCTGCGGCAGCACCGAGCAGGTGACATAGATCAGCTCGCCACCGGGGCGAACGAAGGCGCTCGCCTGCGTCAACGCGTCCTGCTGCTGCGCGGTGCGCTCATCGAGGTTTCTTTCAGTCAGACGCCATTTCGTATCGGGACGCCGTCGCCATGTGCCGGTACCGGTGCAGGGGGCATCGACCAGAACCTTGTCGCATCGTTCGCTGAGGCTCTTCAAGGCCTTTGCATCGTCGTGAACCTGGACATTGCGCGTGCCGGCGCGTTTCAGCCGCTCGATGATCGGCGCCAATCGCTTGCGATCCGCATCAAAGGCGTGGACCTGGCCCTTGTTGTGCATGGCCGCCGACATGGCGAGCGTCTTGCCGCCGCCGCCGGCGCAATAGTCGAGAACTTGCCCGCCGTCCGTGGGCAGAACCAGATCGGCAACGATCTGCGATCCCTCGTCCTGAACTTCGAACCAGCCTTTTTGGAACGAAAGCTCGGCCGTTACGTTTGGAAGACGCGAGGCACCTTCGCCGGCGGGAATCCGGATACCGTAGCGCGCGATGCTAGCGTGTTGCGCGCCGGCTCTTTCTAGAGCCTTGACGGCCTTTTCGCGGGTGGCCTTCAGGATGTTGGCGCGCAGATCGAGCGTAGGTCGAGCGGCGAGCGCCTGCGCCTCGGCGAGCCACGTGTCGCCGAAGGCCTGTTCGAAGGTGGGCTGAATCCACTCGGGGATGTCTCCCTGAACATGAGCGGGAGCATCGGCCAACTGACGGCCCTGGAATGCGGAAAGGGCGGCCGCCGAAAGCGGGCCTGGCGCAAACTTGTCGTCGATAAGCTCGGTGGCGAGCGTTTCCGGCGTGAAGCCCCATTGCCGGCACATGACGGCATAAGCGATGGCGGATGCGCTTTCGTCGTCCATCAGCCAGGCATGGGACAGGCGCATGCGCAGCGCGTCGTAGACGATATTGCCGATAGCGGCCCGATCGCCGGATCCCGCGAAGCGGTGCGCGAGGCCCCAATCCTTGAGTGCGTCGGCCACCGGCCGTCTGCGGGCGTCGATATCTGCAAGAACCGAAATCGCCCCTTCGAGCCGTCCGCCCAACCGCATTCACACAGCTCCCAATCGCCTGAGGTCAAAATACCGGGTCAAAATACCGGGCTTGTGAACAATCCGCAGGAAGCGCGACAGACGCAGCGGATTGTACACAAGTCGAGAACCGCGTGGTAAACGCGATTGGCGGCAAGAGCAAGCGGCCCATTCGAATGCGGGCGATGGCTTAGCCTATGATTTCGTAGCAGACCTTAGCTGTACCGCTGCTAACCATGCCGATGTTCTGGGCGGCAGCGCGGGAGAGGTCGAGCACGCGTCCGCGAATGAACGGACCACGATCGTTGACGCGAACGACGACGCTGCGGCCGTTGTTGCGGTTGGTAACTTTCAGCTTCGTACCAAATGCCAGTGAACGATGGGCTGCAGTATTGATAGTTGGGTTCATACGTTCCCCAGAGGCAGTTTTGGAGTGAAGTGCGTACCATGAAGCGCCACCACAACCATTTGCAGCGAAACCTTCCATCGGAAGGATGGTAGAACAGGCTGCAATAGTTGCTACGGCGATAATAGAACGGCAGATTTTCTTCAAAACGGATTGTCCCTCAATTGTTGAACTTACGCCTTTGCGGGCGGCGGGGCTTAAATCCGCCGAAAAGTGGCAAAAACGTGCCTCCGAAGATCACGGAATATTACACTATGTAATATTCGTGATGAGCCGACGAATGATTCGAAAAGGTGTCAAGAGGGTGATGAGTGAAAAAAAGATAATGAAATCAAATAGAATTAGAACATTCTTTGTGAGCGTGACTCCTCGCAACCAAGGATCACAAAATTAACGAAAATAATTTTTCGTGATTGCCATAATTGCTGCCGCATTTGGACAAATTCAAAGGCCGTTAACCATAAACCGGAGCTAAATTTAGCTGCACCATAGGGGTAAGTAGGAATTTTCTACCCTTGCATCGTATGCGATCTTGATGGCGCCGAATTGATACTGGCCGATGCAACATTGCAACCACCGGCGGCAGGGACGGTAAAAGTCGAGCCTTTTGGGGAGTGTCATCCGCAAACGAGGACGTCAAAAGCGACGCGCCGACGCTGCCAGCAATTGGACATTGCGGGACTGGCCGCGCGTTTGGCTCAGTCAACTAAGCTCAGCGCGAATTTCGCCCGGCCTTTTTGCAGTCTAGCCCCGCCACCGATCGTTCTCAATCAGCTGCGCGAGTGAGGCGGGGTAGGTCGGAAACGAGAAAGCAAAGCCGGCGGCTTTCAGCTTGGCGTTGGAGACGCGTTTGTTTTCGCCATAGAAGGACCGCGCCATCGGCGTCAGTTCGGCAGTCTCGAACGGCTGCTCTGCCGGCGGCTCGACCCCCATCAGGCGCGCCGCCTCGACGATGACGTCCTGCGGAGGGCCGGGGAGGTCGTCGGTAACGTTATAGATGCCGTCGAGCTGCCGATCCGCGAGAAACCGTGTTGCAGTGCCGATATCCTCGACCCGGATCCGATTGAAGACCTGGTCCGTCTTGATCAGCCGGCGAGCGGTTCCGCGTTGAAGGTTGCAGAAGGCGTTGCGTCCCGGACCGTAAATGCCGGACAGCCGCAGAACGGCTGCCGGTACGCCGAGACCCCGGCCGATCTCCATCCACGCGTCTTCGGCCTCAAGCCTTTCCTTCGAGCGACCGGAGACAGGAACGCACGGCGTTTCCTCGGTGACCCAGCTGCCCCGGTGGTCGCCGTAGACGCCGACGGTGGAGAGATAGCCGATCCATCCGAGCTTCGGCATCATCTCCCGGATGTTCTCGCTGGCGAGCTTGATGAGCGGATCGCCGGCTTCGCGCGGGGCGATCGATTGCACAAGGTGGGTTGCCGATGTCATCGCGGCCAGCACATCCGCCTCTAGAACGTCGCCGTCGAATACGAAGGCATCGATACCCTGCGCCCGCAGCGCCGCCGCCTTGTCCGGCGAGCGGGTTGTGCCGGAAACTCGAAAGCCTTGCGCAAGAAAGGCTTTGGCGATGGCCGTGCCCGAATAGCCGCAGCCGAAAATCACAACATGCATCACGCCGCTCCCGCCAGTCGCCATTCGTCCAGCACGCCGCCGTCCGACTCATTCGATGGCCTTTGTGCCGCAAAGGCCGCGAATTCGCTAGTCTCCAGCAGACGCGAAAGTGCCCACACGGCCATGCCGCGCACCGCCGGCGAGGGATCGAGCGAAAGCTCCCGGCATCGTCCGATAAATCGCCGCTCGCCCGAATTGCCCGCGGCTATCAGGACGTTGCGGACAAAGCGGTCGCGGCCGATGCGTTTGACCGGCGAACCGCTGAAGAAGGTTCGAAAGGCGGCGTCGTCGAGCGTCAGCAGATATTCGATCGAAGGCTCCTTCAAATCGTCGCGGGCCTGCAGCTTCATTTCGGATGCTTCCCGGGCGAACTTGTTCCACGGGCAGGCGGCAAGACAATCGTCGCAACCATAGATGCGGTTGCCAATTAGCGGGCGCAGGCGCGGGTCGATCGAGCCCTTGTGCTCGATGGTGAGGTAGGAAATGCAGCGCCGGGCATCGATCTGGTAGGGCGCCGGAAAGGCGTCCGTCGGACAGGCATCGAGACAGGCGCGGCACGAGCCGCAGTGGTCGGCCTCCGGTTCGTCGATGTTGAGCTCTGCGGTCGTGAACATCGAGCCGAGGAAGAGCCACGAGCCGTGGACGCGGCTGACGAGGTTGGTGTGCTTACCTTGCCAGCCGAGGCCAGCCGCCGCCGCCAGCGGCTTTTCCATCACCGGTGCCGTATCGACGAAGACCTTGACGTCGGCGCCGGCCCGCGCCGCAAAGCGCGTTGCAATTTCCTTCAGCCTGCCCTTGATCACGTCGTGATAGTCTCGGTTGCGCGCGTAAACCGAAATCGCGGCTTTCTCGGGCTTTGCGAGGATGCCGCGCGGATCCTCCTCCGGGCCATAGTTCAGCCCGAAGACGACGATGGATTTCACTTCGCTCCAGAGCGTGCGCGGATCGCCGCGCCGGTCGCGCGTTTCGGCCATCCATTCCATCGTGCCGTGCCGCCCGGCATCGATGAACTCGCCCAACCGGTCCTTGGCCTCCGGTATGGAATCCGCACCGGTGATCCGACAGAGGTCGAAGCCCAGGGCCTGCGCTTCCGCTCGCACGAAGGCGGTCAGTGTGTCGCGGCGTCTCTGCTCCTTGGCCTCTGCGGTTCGTTCGGGCATGGATGGCCCTCGTCAGAAATCCAGATCGGCGTAATGGGAAACCGGCGTGAGGCCGCGCACGCGCTCGGTGAGCAGCGGCCGGAACGACGGGCGCGACTTCAGGCGCTGGTACCAGTCCTTGACCATCGGCGATTCCGACCAGTCGATCTCCCCGAGATAGTCGAGGATCGAAATCGAAGAGGCTGCGGCGAGGTCTGCGTAGCTCATCCGGTCGCCGGCCAGCCACTGGCGCGAACCGGCAAGCCAGGTCAGATACTTCATGTGCTGGCGGATGTTGGCGCGCGCCGTGCGCAGGATCTTCGAGTCGGGGGCACCGCCGCCCTGATCCGCCGTCATCTGCAGCTTGTAGACGCGCTCGCGGGCGAGCGGCTTGGTCACGTCGGTTTCCATCTTCTGCATGAACCATTCCGTCAGCCGACGGATTTCCGCCCGCTGGAAAGGGTCTTCGGCAAGCAGCCGACGGTCGCGCTTCAGCACGCCGTGCGTCTCGTCGAGATATTCGGAAATGACGCTGGCCCCGCAAAGCGCGCGCATGCTGTCATCGACGTAGACGGGCAGCGTGCCGGCCGGGTTGAGCGCCAGAAAATCGCGGCGCTTCTCCCAGGTCTGCTCCTCGATCAGGTCTGCCTGGTAGCCGTATTCCGTCAGGATCAGCCGGACGAAGCGTGATGCGGATGACATGGGGTGGTGATAGAGCGTGGGCATCGATTCTCGGATTTTTGATGGGTGGGCGCATGTTGCAGGAGCGCCTCTACTATAGCGCCCTATTCATGACTCATTGGTTGAAGCTATAGGAGCTTGGCCCCTCCAACACAAGCGAGTCGGGCCGTCCGACATTCGACAAAGGAAATGGACACCGTCTCCCAGCGGCGTCAGCGCAATCCAGGTCCGACCGAACTCTAAACTGGAGACAATTCATGGACTACATAAACTCTATAATTTTGGGCATAATCGAGGGGATTACCGAGTTTCTGCCGATCTCGAGCACTGGCCATCTCATCATTGCGGAGCAATGGCTCGGCCACCGGTCGGATATGTTTAATATCGTTATTCAGGCAGGCGCTATCCTTGCCGTCACCATCATCTACTGGCGTCGCCTGGTGGACCTGGTTCTGGGTTGGCGCGATCCGAAGAACCGTTCCTACGCAGCCAAGCTGATCGCCGCCTTCTTGATCACGGCAGTCCTCGGGCTTCTCGTCAAGAAACTCGGCTTCCAGTTGCCCGAGAATGCGACGCCGATCGCCTGGGCGCTCATCATTGGCGGTATCTGGATGATATTTGCTGAATGGGCCGCTGCGCGCCGGCCACCCCACAAGGAAATCACTTGGCTTGTCGCCATCCTGGTCGGCATCGCCCAGGTGGTTGCCGGCGTTTTTCCCGGGACGTCACGCTCCGGCGCCACGATTTTCGTTGCCATGCTGGCCGGCACGGGCAATCGCGCCGCCGCAACGGAATTCGCCTTCCTCGTCGGCATCCCGACGATGTATGCGGCGAGTGGCTACGAATTGCTGAAGACGTTTAAGGACGGCGGAGCTGCAAACGAGGACTGGACCGGCCTCGGGATCGCTTTCGTCGTGTCGACGATCGTCGCCTTTGTCGCCGTGAAATGGCTGCTATCGTACATCCAGAGCAACCGATTTACGGTGTTTGCCATCTACCGCATCATTCTCGGCGTTATTCTGCTCGGCCTGGCCGCGTCCGGCTTGATCGCCTGAGGCTTTCGCTACGCGTTGCATTCGCGCAGCCCATGCGCGAATGCAGAGATGCGCCTTCGGCAACGAACGCAAGCGGCGCATGCCTGTCTTGAACTGTCACGCTTGAGACGTTCTGCTCGGACTGCTTGTCTTTGGAAAATGAGAACAAAGCCGGGTAGAGTAGAAAGCCGGCACCTCGGCGCCGGTCTTTTCGTCAATGGCTAATGGATCCAGTCTCGCAGGGATCGACACCATAGGCTGGCGAGCATTCGCCCTTGACCGCTGCAACCGAACCGGGAGCAACGAAGGAGCCTGCCAGAATAACCAGCGCCGCACACGCAAACAGAAGCGCGATTGACCTACCCATTGAAGAAAGCCTTTCAAAATCGTTGATTGCGCACGAAGGCGCTGAGTCCGTTGGGGGACGCGCGGGGTGTGTAGTCAGTGGAATGACAAATAGCAATAAATGTTCCGGTTAAATTTGTTGTTAATTCTGCTAAATATTACGTGCTGCTTTTATGCAACGGCCGTGCTCAATGCGTCGGCAAAAAAACACGCGCAACTTGCGCGAATCTGGAAAACTCTTCCACGAAAAACGCCGCCCGCGGAAATCGCGAACGGCGCTGAAACGCAGTTGATGGAATAGATGTCAGGCAGCCTTGCCGGAGCCCGTATACTGGCCGTGCGGGCGATACTGCACGAGGTAGGAGGGAAGCACCGAGCTGACCATCGTCGGCGCGATGCCGAGGCCCTTCAGCGTGCGGCCGTCGGCTTCTGCGTCCTTGGACACGACATTGTCCTTCTTCAGCAGTCGTACCTGGTCGGGCGTGATCGGCGGCGCGACGAACGGCACCAGCGATGCGACGCTGCCGATCAGCGAAGCGAGGCTGAAGGGTATCGAGACGAGGCGGTTGGTGCGGCACGTCACCTTGAGCATGGCCTCCAGACATTCCCGGAAGGTCAGCACTTCCGGGCCGCCCAGTTCGTAGATCTTGCCGCCGGCAACCTTGCCTTCGACGGCCTTCGCGACAGCCTCGGCGACGTCGACGACATAGACCGGCTGGAATTTGGTCTTGCCGCCGCCAACGAGCGGCAGCACGGGGGCGATCCGGGCCATATCGGCAAATTTGTTGAAGAAACCGTCCTCGGGACCGAACACGACCGACGGCCGGTAGATGATTGCGTCTGGCTTGATCGAGAGGATGGCCGCTTCCGCGCGGCCCTTGGTGCGGCCGTAGCCCGAGTCGGACGTCGGATTGGCACCGATCGCCGATAGGTGGACCAGCTTCGCGCCGACGCCGCGAGCGGCTTCAGCAACCGCGCGGCCGCCGAATTCCTGGACGGCCTCGAAGGAGTTGCGGCCGGATTCGAAGAGGATACCGACGCAGTTCACGACGAAATCGGCACCTTCCGCGGCACGGTCGACGGAGTTGCGGTAGCGCAGGTTCGCCTGAACGAAGGAGATCTGGCCGACATTGCCGAGCGGCTGCAGGAAACCTGCGAGATCGGGCCGGCGAACGGCAACCCGGATGCGGTAGCCACGCTTTGCAAGCGCACGAACAACATGCCTGCCGACGAAGCCGGACCCTCCGAACACGGTGACGAGTGGCGGCAGGTTGGCAAGGGTCATGGCAAGCTCCTCGAAAGGCTCAATGAAAGGGGTCTATCTGTGTTCGTCTTAGACCAATCGCGCCGCCGCGAAAAGGGCCATCGCGCCGCAGTTCTCGTGCGTGAACAATCGCCTAGATGCCTTCGACGACGACCATCTCGGCGTCGGCGACTTCCCGGCGGATTTTCGCGGCGATCTGGTATTCCGGCGAATTGTAGCAATCGACGGCGTGCTGCATCGAGGGGAATTCGATGACGACGTTGCGGGCGCGGGCCTTGCCTTCGAGTTCGGTGAGCGCACCGCCGCGGGCGAGGAAGTTTGCGCCGTATTTCTCGAAGGCGGGCTTTGCCGCCGCCACGTAGTCCTTGTAACGCTCGGTGTCGCGAACATCGACGCGCGCGATCCAGTATCCCTTTGCCATCTGAATGCTCCCTGGCTTGTGAATTTATTGAAGTGCGGACGACATTTCCGCAAGGATTGCCCGTGCCGCTTCCCTGGGGTCGTCAGCCTTGACGATGGGGCGGCCGACGACGAGATGGCTGGACCCTGCCTTCAAAGCGGCAGCCGGCGTCATCACGCGCTTCTGGTCGCCCTTGTCGCTGCCGACCGGGCGGATGCCCGGTGTCACCAGCGCCATGTCGGGGCCGATGATCTTACGCACCGCCGAGGACTCTTCCGCAGAACAGACAATGCCGCCCATGCCGGCAAGATGCGCTTGCTCGGCACGGCGCAACACCAGCGTATGCGGATCGTATTCGTAGCCTGCTCCAATAAGGTCCTGCTCGTCCATCGACGTCAGCACCGTGACGCCGAGCAGGCAGAGGTCCGAGCCCCTGGCCGCCTCGACCGCAGCCTTCATCGCCTTTGGGTAGGCGTGCAGCGTCAGCATCGACATGCCCATCTTGACGACGTTTTCGACGCCGGAAGCGACCGTGTTGTCGATATCGAGCAGCTTCATGTCGAGAAAAACCTTCTTGCCGCTCTTGGCGAGGTCCCGGGCAAATTCGAGGCCGCCGGCGAAGGCGAGCTGGTAGCCGATCTTGTAGAAAACGACATCGTCGCCAAGCGTTTCGACCATCGTTTCAGCCTCGCCAAGCGTTGGAACATCCAGTCCGACAATCAGCCGCTCGCGTGCGTCCATGTCACATCCATCCCTGCCACTTTTCGATAGGCGTCCAGTCGCACGATAAGCGCCGATCTGCAAGGCTGAAACAATAGAGATTGCCGCCGCCCGCCGGCTGGTCGCAATCGCGTCCGATCGGGCGGCCCTGGAGGTGGCACTTGAGCAACGTACCGACGCCGCCGTGGCCGACAAAGGCGATCGGCCGGGTGTCGTCGTGCTCGGCAAGAATGCGCTCGACGGCAGAAACGATGCGGCTCTGCGCATCGATTGCCCGCTCCCAGCCTTTGAAGCTATGTTCAGGATGGGCGAAGAACCAGTTGGCTGCATCCTCGAATTCTGGCGGCGGCAGGAAACCGGTCGCGGACCGGTCGTTTTCATGCATGCCTTCGTCGATCTCGACGTCAAGGCCGGCGACAGCTGCTAGAATGTCGGCCGTCTCGATCGCCTTGGTCTCGTCACTCGCAACGATCCGCCGCAATTGACGCGCCCAGACCTTGTCCGCAGCCATGCGTGCGCGCGCAGCGCCGATCTCGGACAAGCCCCACTTTGGAACGGGAATCGCCGGATCGATCTTCACTTGGGGATGGGTGATGTAGAGGCCGAACACGTTCAGCCGCGCCGGTAGATCCACAGCTGTGCGGGCGGAATGTTGCGGACGATGAAGTCGAAATGCTGGATATGGTAGCGGTCCGGCCGCGCGATGATCGGAGACACGGCGCCATAGGAAATCTGCACCACCGGCCGGCCTGCCGGGAGGCGGTCAAGCAGGCTCTCGAGCAGCGCGGTGCGCGCCTGCATCGGGAAGTTCAGCAGCGGAACGGCCGAGATGACGGAATCGAAGGTCTGGCCCTTCAGCGCGCCCAGCGTCTTGTCGAGATCGAACGCGTCGCCGTTGACGAAATGAACGCCCGGGTAAAGCCGCACCAGGTGTTCGTAGAAATCCGTCGAATACTCGATGGCGACCAGCTTTTCCGGCTTGATGCCACGGCCGAGGATCGCCTTGGTGATCGCGCCGGTGCCTGGACCGAGCTCGAGAACCGGCAATCCCGAATGCGGATTGATGACGCTCGCCATCTTCCGGGCGGTGATGGAGGACGTAGGAACGATGGAACCAACTGTCTTCGGACCCTGCATCATTCCCTTGAAGAAGCGGATCTCCTCGTCAAACTTCTTGCCCAGCCGTTCCTTCAGGCGCAACGCCATGCCGTCCTCCTATATGCAACAAACAGCCCAGCACTTAATTGCAGGCAGTGGAACGAAACACAAGACCAAACGTCGCAATTGACAAAGTTTGCGAGGCAAATGCGACGCGCTTATACGCGCATCGGCATCAGTACGTAGAGCGCATCATCACCGGCCGTATCGCGGATCAACGTCGGCGAGCCGGCGTCGGCGAGAAGGAAGATCGCCTGGTCGCCGGAGAGCTGGGCCGTAATGTCGAGCAGATACTTGGCGTTGAAGCCTATCTCCATGGCATCGGTGTCGTAGCCGACCGCGACTTCTTCCGTTGCGCTGCCCGAATCCGGATTGTTGACCGTGAGCAGCAACTGACCGTCTGAGAGCGCCAGCTTCACGGCACGGCCGCGTTCGGAGGAGATCGTCGAAACGCGGTCGACGGCCTGGGCGAATGTCGTGCAATCGACGCGCATTTCCTTGTCGTTGCCGGTCGGGATGACACGTTGGTAATCCGGAAAGGTGCCGTCGATCAGCTTCGAGGTCATGACGATCGAGCCGATGCTGAGGCGTATCTTGGCATCGGAGACTTCGACCGTGACCATTGCGTCCGGGCTGTCGACCAGCTTCTGCAGTTCGCCGACCGTCTTGCGCGGGATGATGATGCCGGGCATGCCTTCCGACCCCGAAGGTGCCTTGACGTCGGCGCGGGCGAGGCGGTGGCCGTCCGTCGCAACGGCGCGCAGCTTGAGGTCGCCTTCGCTTTCGATCGTGTGGAAGAAGATGCCGTTGAGATAGTAGCGGGTTTCTTCAGTCGAGATCGCGAACTGGGTACGATCGATCAGCATCTTCAGATCCGTCGCCTTCAGTTTGAACGTATGGCTGAAGGTGCCGGCGGTCAGATCGGGGAAATCGGATTCCGGCAGGCATTGCAGCGAGAATTTCGAGCGGCCGGATTGGACGGTCATCGAGCCGCCGTCGCTGCTTGTCGCCAGGAGGACTTCCGAGCCGTCGGCCAGCTTGCGCACGATGTCGTAAAGAAGATGGGCGGGAACGGTCGTGGCACCTGCCTGCTCGACATTAGCCGGCGTTGCCTCGGTGACCTCGAGATCGAGGTCGGTCGCCTTCATATCGAGGTTCTGGCCCTCGGCCCGCAGCAGGATGTTGGACAGGATCGGGATCGTGTTACGGCGTTCGACCACGCGGTGGACGTGGTTCAGCGACTTCAAAAGGTTTGACCGCTCAATAGTAATACGCATGGGATGCTACCGCTTTCGACCGTTACTGCCCCAGGCGCGCACCGCGCGCCCGAAGAATGCCTTTGCCCAAACTTGGGACCGGAGGAGTGGACGGGCAAAATGGCAGAATTTTGCGGATGATTGCAAGAGGCGCGAACGGGGTCGCCTGCGCAATTGCCGTTTTCCCCGCGAATGCTCACAGAAATCGGGGCTCTTGCCCAAGCACGAGCCCTCGCCCATAAAGGCCGGAAGCCAGAAAGGGCAAAGATATCTTGAGCAACGATGAAGTGACAACGGAGAGCGGCAGGCAGCGCAGCTTTCGCCTGCATAACATGAGCATCCCTGCACGCCCGCTGGAGCAGGCGCTGTATCTCGTCGCAACGCCGATCGGGAATCTCGGCGATATCACCCTGCGTGCGCTTGAGACGCTGGCCGGTGCCGATGTGCTTGCCTGCGAAGACACACGCGTCACCCGCGTTCTGCTCGACCGCTACGGCATCCAGAACCGCCCCTATGCCTATCATGAGCACAACGCCGATGAAGTCGGCCCGCGCTTGCTGCAGGCGCTGGAGGCAGGCAAGTCCGTTGCCCTCGTCTCCGATGCCGGCACGCCGCTCGTCTCCGATCCCGGCTATCGGCTGGCCCAGAGCGCCATCGAGGCGGGGTATCGCGTCGTTCCCATTCCCGGCGCCTCCGCGCCGCTTGCCGCCCTGGTCGGCTCCGGGCTGCCCAACGATGCCTTCCTCTTTGCCGGCTTCCTGCCGACCAAGGACAAGGCGCGCCGCGACCGGTTGGCGGAATTTGCGGCAGCCCCCGCGACGCTGATGTTTTTTGAATCCCCGCACCGTATCGCCGCCGCGCTTGTTGCCGCTGCCGACGTGCTCGGCGGCGACCGCCTGGCGTCAGTCTGCCGTGAACTGACCAAAACCTTTGAGGAGTTCCGGCGTGGCACGCTCGCCGAGCTGTCGGCTCACTATGCCGAGGTCGGCAACGTCAAGGGCGAGATCGTCCTCGTCATCGGCCCTCCGCCGGAGAGGCCGGTGGAGCAGGCGGATGTCGACGCGATCCTGTCGGATCTCTCGAGGACCCTGCCGACGGCCAAGGCCGCTGCAGAGGCGGCGCGCCTGACCGGGCTGCCGCGAAAGGAACTCTACCAGCGTCTGCTCGACATGAAGAGCAGCGATGGCTGACAGGGGCGACGCCAGCCATCGCAGCAAGGCGCTCCGTCGGGGCCAGGTTTCCGAATATCTGGCTGTCGTCTTCCCGATGCCGAAGGGCTATCGCATCGTCGCCCTGGATATCGTACCAGGCTCGGCGAGATCGATATCATTGCACGCAAGGGCAACGTCGCTGTTTTCGTCGAGGTGAAGGCGCACCGCGACGAAACGACCGCCATCCACGCCGTGTCGCATACAGCACAGAATCGCATCAGGGCAGCCAGCGATCTGTGGCTGGCACGTCAACGTTATTACGCTTTGCTTTCGCAGCGTTACGATATCGTCGCCATCATTCCGGGGCTCTTGCCGCGGTATTTTCCGAACGTATTTTGATGATGTTTGCAATCGCGTGCAAAAAGGTAGCGCTGTAACACTCATGTCATAAAAGCATCAAGGGGTCGTCACAGAAGGCCTCTATTGCACTCCTCACCCCAACAACTGGTGGAGAGGGATTAGCCATGTTCAAGAAAATTTCGATGGCCGCCATGGCCGTAAGCTTTTCGGCCTCGTCGTCGTTTGCCGCGACCAATATCACCTGGTGGCACGGCATGGGCGGCCGCAACGGTGAAGTCATCAATGAAGTCTCGCAAAAGTTCAACGCTTCACAGTCGGCCTGCACTCTGACGCCGGTCAGCAAGGGCACCTACGAAGAAGCCCTCGCCGCAGGCATTGCCGCCTTCCGTTCGGGCGAACAGCCAAACATCCTGCAGGTCTTCGATGCAGGCGCTGCTACCATCATCAACGCCAAGGGCGCGGTCATTCCGGCCGAAGACCTGATCAACCAGGCCGGCTACAAGTTCGACCGCGAAGCCTTCATTCCGGGCGTTCGCAACCTCTACGCCGCCGCGGACGGCAAGTTCGTCGGCATGCCCTTCAACTCTTCCGCTCCGATCATGTACACCAATCCGGACGCGCTGAAGAAGGCTGGCGTCGAAGCGCCGAAGACCTGGGAAGAGTTCGAGGCGATCGCGCCGAAGCTCAAGGAAGCCGGCTTCATTCCGCTAGTCCAGTCGCAGCTGACCTGGGAGTTCACCGAGAACTTCTTCTCGCGCAACAATATCCAGTTCGCCACCAACAATAACGGCTATGACAGCGTGGTCGACACCAAGCTCAAGGTCACCGACCCGAACCTCATCATGATGTTCGACAAGCTGAAGTCCTGGTCTGACGAAGGCTACTTCAAGTACTACGGCGCCGGCTGGAGCGACAACCAGAAGCCCTTCGAAGAAAACAAGGTCGCTCTCTGGATCGGTTCGTCCGGTTCGTTCGGTGGTCTGAAGAAGACGGCGACGATGCCGTTCTCGGCAACCTTCCTTCCCTACTGGGGTTCGATCAAGGGCGCCGGCACCAACACCTTCATCGGCGGTGCTGCCCTCTTCGCAATGTCCGGCAAGTCTGCCGAACAAAACAAGTGCGTCGCGGATTTCTTCCAGTTCCTGACCTCGCCTGAGATTCAGAAGTTCTACCACCAGGCAACCGGCTACGTCGCCATCACCGAAGCGGCTTACCAGCTCGCCAAGAAGGAAGGCTACTACGAGAAGGAGCCGGTGGCTGAAGTCGGCATCCAGCAGCTGAAGTTGCAGGGGGGCGAATGGTCCAGGGGCTATCGCCTCGGCTTCTACCCGCAGATCCGCGAAATCATGGAGCGCGAATACGGCCGCATCTTCGCGGGCGAGACCTCCGTCAAGGATGCCTTCGACACGATCGAGAAGGAAGGCAACCAGCTTCTCGAGCGCTTTGCCAAGACCGCCGGCTGATCCCGCCAATCGCTGAAAACATCGGTTCCGGGGACGCGCGCCGTCTCCGGAACTGTTTTGCAAAGGTCCCGCCATGAAGCGCGTGCAGTTTTCGTCGCCAACGCTGCCATACCTCTTTCTGCTGCCGCAGATGGCGGTGATATTTATTTTCTTCTACTGGCCGTCGGTGCAGGCGGTGAAGTCCTCGTTTTTTCTGGAAGATCCCTTCGGCTTCGGCTCCAGCTTCGTCGGCTTCGACAACTATACGAGCGTTCTCGAAAGCGCCGAATATCACAGCATTGCCGGTTTCACGGCGATCTTCACGGCATTGGTGACATTCTTCGCGCTCTCCATCGGCCTTCTGCTCGCGATCAAGGCCGACGCCGTCATCCGCGGCAACTCAACCTACAAGACCCTGTTGATCTCGATCTATGCAATCGCCCCGCCGGTTGCCGGCCTGATCGGCATGATGTTCTTCGACCAGCACATCGGCCCCGTCGTCCGCTTCGCAGCCCTGTTCGGCTGGGACATGAAGGTGGGCCTCAATTACTACGACACTGCCTTTGCCATGGTCGTCGTCTCGGTCTGGAAACAGATCCCTTACAATTTCATCTTCTTCCTCTCCGGTCTGCAGGGCATCCCGGTTTCGGTGCGCGAGGCCGCGGCACTCGATTGCCGCTCCGGTTTCCGCCGGTTCTGGACCGTCATCCTGCCGCTGCTGGCGCCCACCGCCTTCTTCCTGCTGGTGATCAACGTCACCTATTCCTTGTTCGACACCTTCGGCATCGTCGACGTCATGGTGAAGGACAAGGCCGCCAACAACCCGATCACGCTGGTCTACAAGGTCTACATGGATGGCTTCCGCGGCAACGATCTCGGCGGCTCGTCGGCCCAGTCTGTCATCCTGATGATCGTCGTCTTCGTGCTCACCGTCTTCCAGTTCCGCTTCCTTGAGCGGCGCGTTCACTATAATTGAGGAGCGCGGGATGTACCGTCTCAAGATATTCGATCACGTCGTTCTGCTGCTGGGCGTCTTCATCATGGTAGCGCCTGTGGTCGTCGCCTTCATGACGTCCACGCACGAAGCTGCCGAAATCCACCGCGAGGGCCTGACGCTGACGTGGGGCAACCATTTCACCGAAACCTATGGCGCGGTCTTGAGCCGCCAGGGCGGTTTCACCGGTCAGGTCACCGGCGCCCGCATGCTGATGAATTCGCTGATCCTCGGCATCGGCTTTGCTGTCGGCAAGATCGTCCTGTCGATGCTTGCGGCCTACGCGATCGTCTATTTCCGGTTCCGCATGGCGACGTTGTTCTTCTGGATGATCTTCACCACACTGCTGCTGCCGCTCGAGGTCCGCATCCTTCCGTCCTACGAAGTCATGCACCAATTGCACCTGATCAACACCTACAGCGGCATGATCGTGCCGTTGCTGGCGTCTGCGACCGGCACTTTCTATTTCAGGCAGTTCTTCAAATCGATCCCGGACGAGCTGCTGGAAGCCGCCCGCATCGATGGCGCCGGTCCTGTCAAGTTTTTCATTGACGTCATCGTGCCGCTTTCGCGCACGATGGTGGCGGCGATCTTCATCATCATGTTCGTCTATGGCTGGAACCAGTATCTCTGGCCGATGCTGATGACCAATGACGAGAGCTTCTACACGCTCGTGCGCGGCATCAAGCAGATCCTGCTCGTTTGGGTGGGCGCGCAGATTCCCGATTACAACGAAGCCTTCGCCATCGCGATCCTCGCGATGCTGCCGCCTGTCATCATCGTCGTGGTGTTTCAGCGCTGGTTCATCAAAGGCCTCACCGAAAGCGACAAGTAAAGGAACGTCCGATGGCGGCTATCGAAATCAATCAGGTCTCCAAGATCTACACTGGAGACGTCCATGCCGTGAAGTCCGTCGATATCGACATCAGGGACGGGGAGTTCATCGTCCTCGTCGGCCCCTCCGGCTGCGGGAAATCGACCCTGCTGCGTATGGTCGCCGGCCTGGAGGAGATATCCAGGGGAGAGGTCAAGATCGGCAACCGCGTGGTCAATAGGGTCGATCCCGCCGAGCGCGACATCGCCATGGTCTTCCAGAACTACGCGCTCTACCCGCACATGACGGTCTACGACAACCTCGCTTACGGCCTGCGCAACAGGAAGACGCCGAAGGCCGAGATCGATGTGCGTGTCGCCGAAGCCGCCCGCATGCTGCAGCTCGAGCCCTATCTCGACCGCAAGCCGAGGGCGCTCTCCGGCGGCCAGCGCCAGCGCGTCGCGATGGGACGTGCCATTGTCCGCAAGCCGGCCGCGTTCCTTTTCGATGAACCGCTATCGAATCTCGACGCCAAGTTGCGCGTCTCGATGCGCGGCGAGATCAAGCGCCTGCAGCGTCGGCTCGGAACCACGTCGATCTACGTCACGCACGACCAGCTGGAGGCCATGACGCTGGCCGATCGCCTCGTTGTTCTGAACGGCGGAGAAATCGAGCAGATCGGCGCGCCGCTCGAAGTCTACCACACGCCGGCCTCCACCTTCGTCGCGAGCTTCATCGGCTCGCCGGCCATGAGCCTGCTGAAGGGCGAGCTGCACGGCGATAAGCTGGCGCTCGGTCCAAGCCTGATCGATTTGGCGGGACATGCACCGACCTCGGGTACGGTGACGGTCGGCATACGCGGCGAGGATCTTCGTACGGCCGCCCCTTCGGAGCATGCGCTTCCGCTAACAGTCGACTATATCGAGGAACTCGGTTCGCAGCGCCTGGTCCATGGCCTTCTCGGCGACCAGCCGCTGACCGCGGTTGTCTCGTCGGAAGCGGCGCTTTCCTCGGAGTTGCGCCTCTTCATTGCGCCGGAGAAACTGCATTTCTTCGCCCACGACACCGGCAAGCGGATCGGCGGCGTCACGGGAAATCGGAGCGCGCAGGCTCCCGTGCACGAGGCCGTGCGATAGAGCAGGGGACACTATCGTTAAACTTCTAGCAAACGTCTGAACCGCTCCGTTACGACTCTCTGCTATCCCGACGCGATAGGGGTAGAGAGAACAGGGGGTTATCATGGCTTTGAAGCTGATGCTTGCAAGCGCGATAGCGATGGCTGCGCGGACCGTGCCTTACGCGGTCACGCCGCCGCGCGGCAAGTCGTTCGTTGCGCATTCGAGCGATCATCTTCCGATGAGGTCGACGCCGATCAACCCGGACTGGATCGTCAGCGGCGATCCGCAGGCGCGCACGGCCGAACACTCCCGTGGCCATGACGATGCAGCACTCACCGCACTATGGGATTGCACCGCTGGTGAATTCCGCTGGTTTTTCGGGTGGGACGAAACCGTGATGATCCTGGACGGCGATGTTCACATCACCGCTGAAGACGGAACCGAATGCATGCTGCGTGCCGGCGATGTTGCCTTCTTTGCGGGCGGCACCTGGGCAAGCTGGCGGGTGGACAATTACGTCCGCAAGGTGGCCTTCCTGCGTAAGCCTTTTCCGAAGCCCGTGGCACTGGCTTATCGCCTGCGGAACCTCCTTCGCAGCGGCGGTCAGCAGGGTTTGGCGGCCTGAAGAATCCGCGCTTTTGACAGCCGGAAGCCATTGATTGGCCGTTGCGCTCACGCGCGTCGCGGCCTACATCTGTCCGGCAATAGCTAAGGGACGGAAATGGCCAAGATCAAGAACGTAGCGGTCCAGATGGACCATGTCGCCGGCATCAACATTGCAGGCGATTCCACCTTCGCCATGAGCCTCGAGGCACAAAGCCGGGGTTATAAGCTTTACCACTACACGCCCGAGCGGCTGAGTTTCCGCGAAGGAAATCTCTACGCAACCGTCGAGCCGATGATCCTGCGCGACGTCAAGGGCGATCATTTCGAACTCGGCGCGCCCGAGCGCCTGGACCTGTCCACGATGGACGTTATCCTGCTGCGCCAGGACCCGCCCTTCGACATGGCTTACATCACCTCCACCCACCTTTTGGAGCGCATCCATCCGAAGACGCTGGTGGTGAACGATCCCGCCTGGGTGCGCAACTCGCCGGAGAAGATCTTCGTCACCGAGTTCGCCGATCTGATGCCGAAGACACTGATCACTAGGGACGCGGCGGAAATCCGCCGTTTCCGCGACGAGATGGGCGACATCATCCTGAAGCCGCTCTACGGCAACGGCGGCGCCGGCGTCTTCCATTCGACCAAGGACGATCGCAATCTCTCCTCGCTGCTGGAAATGTTCGGCCAGCTTTTCCGCGAGCCCTTCATCGCCCAGCAATACCTGCCTGATGTCCGCAAGGGCGACAAGCGCATCCTGCTGGTCGACGGCGAGCCGGTCGGCGCGATCAATCGCGTGCCTGCCGAGCACGACAGCCGCTCCAACATGCACGTCGGCGGTCGCGCCGAAGCGACGGAGCTGACCGCGCGCGAGAAGGAAATCTGTGCGCGCATCGGCCCGGCGCTGAAGGAGCGCGGTTTCCTGCTGGTCGGGATCGACGTGATCGGCGACTACATGACGGAAATCAACGTCACCTCGCCGACCGGCATCCGCGAAGTTCGCAAGTTCGGCGGCGCCGATATCGCGAGCCTCCTGTGGGATGCGATCGAACGCAAGCGCGCCTAATCCGACCCTTCCCGTTTCCGTTCCTCTGCAACTCGCTGCAACCCCTTTGCAGCGAGTACACACATTCGTTCCCTTATTGTTCTTGTTTGATTCTTTTTTCTATGCAGGATTGCAATCGGTGACGCCGGTTGGTCGCCAATTTTGGTGTAAAAGGTTGCGACACAGGGGATTTCGGCATCGTCGCACGTGTAAGCACGGCTGCATTTCAGGGCGTCGAAGGTCTGCCGGTCGAGGTTATGGTGGCCCCGGGCAAGGTCGTCGCCCAGATCGTCGGGCTTCCCGACAAGGCGGCTGCGGAAAGCCGCGAGCGCGTGCACGCGGCGCTGCATGCCTCGGGGCTGGCGCTGCCGGCCAAGAGGATCACCGTCAATCTGGCTCCTGCTGATCTGCTTCGAATGGACAACCTACGGAAGCTCACATCTAGACGCCGATTTCGGCCTTGTCGCAGTCAGTGGCGCCGAAGCGCCACCGGAAACGCAAGCAGACGGAGACGGTTCAGTTGCCAAGGCCTTCGAACAGCGCCGTCGAAAGATAGCGCTCGGCGAAGGACGGGATGATGACGACGATGTTCTTGCCGGCATTTTCCTCGCGGATGCCGACCTTGATGGCCGCGGCGAGGGCTGCGCCGGAAGAGATGCCGACCGGCACACCTTCGAGTTTCGCCACGTGGCGCGCCGTCTCAAGGGCTTCGGCGCTGTTGACGGTAACGATCTCGTCGTAGATATGCGTGTCGAGGATTGCGGGCGCGAAGCCGGCACCGATACCCTGAATCTTGTGTGGTCCAGGCTGGCCCCCGGAAAGAATTGGCGATTCCTCTGGCTCGACGGCGATGACCTTGATGCTTGGCTTCTTCGACTTGAGCACTTGGCCGGCGCCCGTGATCGTGCCCCCGGTGCCAATGCCGGAGACGAGAATGTCGACCGTGCCCTCGGTGTCGTTCCAGATTTCCTCGGCCGTCGTCTTGCGATGGATCTCGGGGTTGGCGGGGTTCTCGAACTGTTGCGGGATCACGGCGTCGGGCAGGGTGGCGGCCAGTTCTTCGGCCTTGGCGATCGCGCCCTTCATACCTTTCGGCCCCTCGGTCAGAACCAGCTCGGCGCCGAGCAGCGCCAGCATCTTGCGGCGTTCGATCGACATGGTCTCCGGCATGGTGAGGATCAGCTTGTAGCCCTTGGCGGCTGCTGCGAAGGCGAGCGCGATGCCTGTGTTGCCCGATGTCGGCTCGATGAGTGTMGTCTTGCCGGGGGAGATCCTGCCCTGCGCTTCCAGCGATTCGATCATCGCGACGCCGATGCGGTCCTTGACGGAGGCGATCGGGTTGAAGAACTCGAGCTTGGCCAGCAGGTTCGCCTTGACGCCTTTTTCCCTGGCCAGCTTGTCGAGCCGGACGATCGGCGTGTCGCCGATCGTCTCTGTAATCGAGGAATAGATGCGGCCGCGGCCTGGTTTCTTCGACATTATGCTCTCCCTTGATGAAATGTGGGGAGACAATAGGGTCAAAGCCTTATGGAAACCAGAGTGGCTTCATCCACGAAACCGCGGCTTCAGAGAAAAAACCCTTTTGAAACCGGAGTTTGCCGGATGATTTTTTCAAGCCGCCCGTGTCGCGATGAAGGCTGCCGTGCCGGCCAGAATGCTGGCGGCAACACGGTTGAGCGCCTGCAGCGCACGCGGCTGCTTCAGCAGCATGCGGGCGCGGGAGGCGAGCATCATGTAGGGCACGAGCACGACCAGAAGGACGACGAAGGTCGTGGCCAGAAGGATCCCGTATTCGCGAAGCCCGATGCTGTTGATATCGATCAGAGTCGGCACCAGCGCCACGTAGAATAGCATGGTCTTTGGATTGCCGAGCGTCACCAGCAGGCCGGACAAGAAGCTCATGCTGATATTGCTGGATTTCCTCGCCGCGATGTCCTGCGGCAGCAGCCCGGCCGTCCATAGCTTGTAGGCGATGTAGCCGAGATAGAGGGCACCAGCGATCTTGATGATAATGAAGACTTCGGTGAAGGTCTGGGCCACGAAGGCCAGCCCGAGAATGACGGCCGTCAGGTAGGTCATGTCGCCGAGCACGAGCCCGAGGCCCATGAAGAAAGTCTCGCGGAAATTCGAGCCGAGCGCACGGGCGACGATCGCCGTGATGCCAGGCCCCGGAATGGCGGCTGCGATGAACAGCGCCGCTGCATAGGCAAAGAGAGCGGTGAACGACATTGGGGCCTCCGGGTATTGGCCGGTTTCTACGCCGCCCGCCTCTGCGTTTCAAGATCCGCGTTTCAAGAGATGTGTCTGCAGTGCTCTGCCGGCACGAGTTCGGACCGCAACAGCTATTGACGCCAACGTTCTCGGTTCTACTTCAGGAGGCGATGGCAGGCGCGTCGACGATATCCCGACTGTCCTGATCGAGTTCTAGCGAGCCTAGCAGGACTGGGCTGCGCTCATCAAGGAGAATGGGAAACCGGGAGCCGAACGCCACTCTGTGACCGAAGCCGGGAAACGGCATCAAGGTCACGAATTGGAGAATGGTTCGAGAACCGAAGGACACCTTTGTCCTGCGGATTGGAAGACTCTGCCGATCGGCGCCAATGCCGGTCAAACACAACCAGAACCCAAGGAAACGCCGTAAAACGCTGGTGTTTACCCTTGTGTTCCTTCATTGGAGAACTTGATGAGCCCCACCGCAGTCGAAAAGCGCAGAATGGCCCCGCTCGCCACCCCGACCGATCTGAAAAGCAATGCCATCCAGGACATCTCTGGTGCCCTTGCAGCGCTGCTTGCCGATACCTTCGCAATCTACATGAAGACCAAGAACTTCCACTGGCATATGTCGGGGCCGCACTTCCGCGATTATCACCTGCTCCTCGATGAGCACGCTGACCAGATTTTCGCGATGACGGATGAGCTCGCCGAACGCGCCCGCAAGATCGGCGGCACGACGCTGCGCTCGATCGGCCATATCGGTCGCCTGCAGCGCATCAACGACAACGACGCCGACTATGTGACGCCGGAGGACATGCTGGCGGAACTGCGCGATGACAACAAGCAGCTCGTCTCGCTGCTTCGCGAGACCCACGAGGTGTGCTCCGAACACAATGACGTCGCGACCACCAGTCTTCTGGAGAACTGGATCKACGAGGCCGAGCGTCGTACGTGGTTCCTGTTCGAGATGACCCGGCAGCCGAAGTAAAGTCAGCCGGCACGGGCGCCCAGCAAACGCGTGGGCGTCCATCCAAGGTTCATACCGGCCGCGGCGAGAAGAATGACTGCCGCCCCCGCAATCTGCAGCGGCTGCAGCGCATGGCCGAAAGCGAGGCGGTCGACGAGGATCGCCGCGATCGGGTAGATGAACGACAGCGAGCCGGTCAGCGGGATCGGCAATTTCTGGATGGCGCCGTAAAGCAGAACATACATCAGCCCCGTGTGGACGATACCCATGGTGGCAAGAAGCGACCACGTCCCGCTGTCTGTCGGCAGGCTCGAAAAATCCGTCATCGGCAACAGCATGACGACGCCGGTCGAAACCTGGATCAGCGCGATCAAGTGCGGCGGCGTTCCCCTCAGGTGCTTCGCCGCAAGAGCCGCCAGCGCGTAGAAGAAGGCGGCGCCCAGCGCCATGGCGATGCCGATTCCGTAGTCGCCCGCCAGTCCACCGGTCTGCGACTTGGCCTCCACGATCGCCGCCATGCCGGCAAAGGCGAGCGTCAGCCAGAAGAGTTTCGTTACAGTGATCCTTTCCCGCAGGAACAGCGCGCCGAGCGCCAGCAACATGAACGGCTGCGTGTTGTAGACGGTCGTCGCAATCGAGATCGAGGCATGGCTGTAGGAGGCGAAGAGCAGCAACCAGTTGAGCACGATCGCAACCCCGCCGAAGATCGCGACCACGAACGCCCTGAGGCTGATAGCCCCAGGCCTCAGCAAACCCATCAGGGCGCAGACGGCGAGAAGGCTGAGCGCGCCGAACAGGCAGCGCCAGAAGACGACACCGCTTACCGGCTGGGCCGACATCACGACGAACCAGCCGATCGTCCCGGAAATCAGCATCGCTGCCGTCATTTGCGCCGTGCCCCTGCGGATATCGCTCTGCATCGCTCGTCTCCATTCCCCAAGGCATGCAGAATATTGCGGTCGCCGTCGGCTTTATATAGAATCGCGGAGGTAATTCAGCTTGATTGCCTAATAATGTGAGGATAAATGCCGGTCGTTTCTAATAATGATATCGATGACGTGGATCAGCTCATCCTTGAGGCGCTGGCCGGTGATGCGCGCATGTCTTTGAAAGAACTGGCGCAAGCGGCCGGCCTGTCGTCGCCGAGCGCTGCCGAGCGTCTGCGCCGGCTGGAAGAGCGCGGCGTGATCAAGGCCTTCACGATCGACATCGATCCTGCGGCCGTCGGCTACCCCTTGCAGGCGATCGTCCGGGTTCGGCCGCTGCCCGGGCAACTGCACGTCGTCCAGCGGATCATCGAGGAGACGCCAGAGTTCGTCGAATGCGACAAGGTTACCGGCGACGATTGCTTCGTCGCACGCCTCGTCGTTCGCTCGATGGTGCAGCTCGACGCTATCCTGGACAAGGTCGCGGAAAAGGCAGAAACGAGTACGTCGATGGTCAAGGCGTCACCGGTCAAGCGCCGCCTGCCGCCGCTGGCTTAGAAATCGGCCATTGGCGAAAGCATGGCCGGCGCATCGAGCGCCACAGGAAAATCAGCCTTGATCATGAACCGCGTTGCGCCGTCCAGCGGCTCCGGTTTACCCGTCCAGGCGAGCTTATCCGGACGGAACAGCACATCCGCGACATCAGGTCGAACGTCCAGTCCGCCGAGAATTGCGGCGAGCGAGGGGATCGTCTGCGCCACGACATCCAGCAATATGAACCGCCCCGCGCCGTCCGTCTTCCAGGCGATGACCGCCTGCTCGGCCTCGAGCCAGCTTAGCTGGATGTCGGTATCGAACTGCGTATTGATCAGAAACATCGCAGCACTTTCGCATACGGCAAATCCGTCCGAGACCGGGGTGCGGGTTTCGAGCGCCCCTTGCAGCAGCGTGAGATCGCCCGGCGTCGATGGATCGAGAGATCGCGACGGCGTTCCCGCTCGCGTCGGCGCGGGTGCCGCACCGGTGTGGAGATGGAGCGGCAGCGAGTGGAAGCCATATGGCTCATAAAGTGCCGGCTTGTCGGTATAGAGCACGATCGCCTCGAAGCCCCCGGTCTCGCACCATCCGAGAGCCCTCTGCGTCACGTCGCGATACAGCCCGCGCCCGCGCCAGGCCGGCCGCACGGCGCCGGATTGGAACGCCGCCGCCCGGACCATGCGTCCATTGATCATCAGCGGCATGGCAAAGGCGGCGAGATTGGCAACCAGCGTACCGTTTGCGTCGAACCATCCGAACGGCCTGCAGGACGGGTCCGGCCCGCCGAGCCGTTGCAGCGGATCGATATCGATGCCGAACGTATCCTGAAGCAGTGCAACGAACGCCGTCCATGCAGCCCCCTCGGCAAAATAGTCCTGCCTGAAGGTCAGTCCGGGATGGTTGTTCGTTCTGTCGTTCATACGCCGGTGGAGCCGAAGCCGCCGGCGCCGCGCGCCGTGGCACTCGCTTGCTTGATCTCGCTCACCCGGGCCTGGATCACAGGCGCGATCACCATCTGGGCAATCCGCATCCCACGGCTGATCTCGATCGGTTCCTCGCCGAGATTGACGAGCAGCACCTTCACCTCGCCGCGATAATCGCTGTCGATCGTCCCAGGCGTATTCAGGCAGGTGATGCCGTGCTTGAAGGCGAGGCCGGAGCGCGGACGAATCTGTCCCTCGAACCCGTCGGGGATTTCGAAGACGAAGCCGGTCGGGACCAGCACTCGCTTGCCGGGGGCCAGAACCATCGGCGCGCCTTCCTCGGCGGCAGCGCGCAGGTCCATGCCGGCAGCACCTTTGGTTTCATAGGCGGGAAGCTCCAGGCCCCCGCCATGCGAAAGGCGGATGAGATTGAGCGTCGGACGGGTATCGGTGTGAATGGTCATCCGTCATTACTTTGCGCCCAGGGAGCCAAGGTCAATTGCAATGGCGGTCTAAAATCGCTAGATACGCGGCAATTCCACAGGATTCACATCATGGCTGAAAGTCTCGCCGAGGCGGTTTCCCGCCGCCGCACATTCGCTATTATCGCGCACCCGGACGCCGGTAAGACCACGCTCACCGAAAAGCTGCTACTGTTCGGCGGCGCCATCCAGCTCGCCGGTGAAGTCAAGGCGAAGAAGGACCGGATCCAGACCCGCTCGGACTGGATGAAGATCGAGCGAGAGCGCGGCATCTCGGTCGTCACCTCTGTCATGACCTTCGAATATGAAGGCAACGTCTTCAACATCCTCGACACGCCGGGCCACGAAGACTTCGCGGACGACACCTACCGCACGCTGACGGCGGTCGACGCCGCTGTCATGGTCATCGACGCCGCCAAGGGCATCGAGCCGCGGACACTGAAGCTGTTCGAAGTCTGCCGCATGCGGGATATTCCGATCATCACCTTCATCAACAAGATGGACCGCGAAAGCCGCGATCCCTTCGAGATCCTGGATGAGGTCGAGGAAAAGCTTGCGCTCGACACCGCCCCGATCACCTGGCCCATCGGCCGCTCCAAGACCTTCTGCGGCTCCTACCATTTGGCCGACAACACCGTTCGCGGCTCCGATACCGAGGTGAAGCCTACCAAGGTCAACGGACCACAGAGCGTCGCCGACCGCCTGCCGGAAAACGAGCGCGCCGTTTTCGTCGAGGAGACGGAACTGGCTATCGAGGCCTGCCGCCCCTTCGACCGCGAGGCCTTCCTTGAAGGCCACCTGACCCCTGTGTTCTTCGGCTCGGCACTTCGTAATTTCGGTGTGCGCGATCTCATCAACGCGCTTGGCGAGTTTGCGCCGCCGCCGCGCGACCAGGTCGCCGACGTGCGAACCGTCCATGCGACAGATGACAAAATGACGGCCTTCGTCTTCAAGATCCAGGCCAATATGGACCCGAACCACCGCGACCGCATCGCTTTCGCCCGCATCTGCTCGGGCAGGCTGGAGCGCGGCATGAAGGCGCGTCTTGCGCGCACCGGCAAGCAGCTCGGGCTGACAGCGCCGCAATTCTTCTTCGCCTCGCAGCGCCAGCTTGCCGACACCGCCTATGCCGGCGATGTCGTCGGCATCCCCAACCATGGCACGCTGCGCATCGGCGATACGCTGACCGAAGGCGAGGCTCTGGTGTTTCAGGGCGTGCCGAACTTCTCGCCGGAAATTCTCCGCCGCGTCCGCCTCGAAGATGCGATGAAGGCAAAGAAGCTCAAGGAAGCCCTGCAGCAGATGGCCGAGGAGGGCGTCGTGCAGCTATTCTCGCCGGAAGACGGTTCGCCGGCCATCGTTGGCGTCGTCGGCGCCCTTCAGCTAGACGTTCTGAAAGAACGCCTGCAGGCGGAATACGGCCTGCCGGTCTCCTTTGAAATGTCGCGCTTCTCCGTCTGCCGCTGGATCTCGGCCGATCAGCCGGCGGATCTCGACAAGTTCCTGACCGTCAAGCGCGGCGATATCGCCCGTGATCTCGATGGCGATCCGGTGTTCCTCGCGCAGGACAGCTTCTCGCTACGCTACGAGTCCGAGCGCCATCCGGCGATCAAGATGGTGGCGATTAAGGAATATCACGTCGCCAAGGCCGCGTGATATTCCATCAGATATAGCGCTATGCCATAGTGCCCGCGTCAAATTGGAGCGCATCATGGTCCGCGAAAATGAAATCCGTGAAAACGAAGTCGTCGTCGACGCGCCCGCGCCGACCGATGCCGGTCTGGTTTTCATAGGCCGGATTTCAACACCCTGGACTTCGCGCATGGAAACGCCGCGCCAGGGCCGGCATGATGGGCCGATTTGCCGGATCGAGATTTTCGAGCCGTGGGTCCAGGCCCTTCGGGGCGTGGACGCCTTCGAGCGGCTGGAGGTCCTCTACTGGCTTGATCGCTCGCGGCGCGATCTGGTGCTGCAAAGCCCAGCCCGCAACGGCAAGGTACATGGGACTTTTTCGCTGCGATCACCGGTTCGCCCGAACCCGATCGGAGCTTCCATCGTCAAGCTTGAGGCGGTGGAGGGCCCGAACCTGCTTGTGCGCGGGTTGGATTGCCTCGACGGCACGCCATTGCTGGATCTGAAGCCGGATCGCACTCTGTTCAAAGCGATCGCGCCGCCGTAGCCGGGCGATTTCCAGACCGGCGACGACGGTGCGGCGCATTGTTGCCAGAAGGCCTGAGGATCAGTCGACGGCAACCATGACGTCCGAAGCCTTGACGACTGCATAGGCATCGGAGCCGACGGCGATGCCGAGGTCATCGACGGCCTCGTTGGTGATTGGCGCCGTCACGATCGAGCCGCCGCCAATATCGATGCGGACATGCGCGGTGGTCGCGCCCTTCGTGACCTCGATCACCTTGCCCTTCAGTTGGTTGCGCGCGCTGATTTTCATGAGACATCTCCTCGTGTGCAGGGGCAACCGTAGCGGCTCATCGCCTCCGCCGCTATCTCACTCGCCGCGTGGATAGCGCTGGTTTTCCTCAAGCACGTTGAGGTCCATGTGGTTGCGCATGTAGCGTTCGGACGCCTTCTGCAACGGCTGGTAGTCCCAGGGATAATAGGCGCCGTTGCGCAGGGCTTCATAAACCACCCAGCGCCGCGCCTGGCTCTCGCGCACCGCGCCATCGAAGGCTTCGAGGTTCCATCGCGTGCCGGCCTGTTGCGAGAGCATCGCCAGCGTCTCGGCATAGGCAGCATCGCCGGCAAGGTTTGTGAGCTCCTTCGGATCGGCCTCGAGATCGAACAGCATCGGCGGGTCCTTGACGCAAAGCGTAAGCTTGAAGCGACCATCGCGCAGGCAGACGAGCGGCGCTTCCGAGCCCTCGGCGGCATACTCCATCGGCACCGGGCCACGGCCGCCCGTTCCCATGGCCAGCGGAGCAAGATCCTCGCCATCGGTCCATGGCGCAAGCTTCGTGATGTCGATCCCGGCAAGCGCTGCCAGCGTCGGCGTCACGTCGAGCGTCGACACCGGTTGATCGACAAGTCTTGGCTTCCAGCCGGGCGCGGCAATAATCAGCGGCACGCGCGACGAGCCGTCGAAGAAGCACATCTTGAACCAAAGCCCGCGTTCGCCGAGCATATCCCCGTGGTCGGAAACGAACAGGATGATCGTGTCCTCGGCCATGCGGCTGCGTTCGAGCACGTCGAGAATTTCGCCGACCTTCTCGTCGATATAGGAGATGTTGGCGAAATAGCCGCGACGCGCCCGGCGAACCTGCTCCGGCCTGATTTCGAAGGCATCCTGGTCGCAGGCCGTGAGCAGGCGCTGCGAATGCGGATCCTGCTCATCGAACGGGATTGTGCCGACCTCGGGATCGAGCGCCGGGCAATCCTCATAGAGGTCCCAGAACTTCCGGCGGGCAACATAGGGGTCGTGCGGATGCGTGAAACTCACTGTCAGGCACCAGGGCCGGTCGTCCTGGCGGCGCGAGAGGTCATAGAGCTTGCGGGTCGTGTTGTAGGCGACCTCGTCGTCATACTCCATCTGGTTGGTGATCTCGGCAACTCCGGCACCCGTCACCGAGCCGAGATTGTGATACCACCAGTCGATGCGCTCGCCGGGCTTGGTGTAGTTAGGCGTCCAGCCGAAGTCGGCCGGATAGATGTCGGTGGTCAACCGCTCCTCGAAACCGTGAAGTTGATCGGGTCCGACGAAATGCATCTTGCCGGAGAGGGCCGTGTGGTAGCCGGCAGCGCGCAGATGATGCGCGAAAGTCGGAATGTCGGAGGCGAACTCGGCGGCATTGTCGTAGACGCGCGTCCGGCTGGGCAACTGCCCGGACATGAAGGAAGCCCGCGCCGGCGCGCAGAGCGGGCTTGCCGTATAAGCATTGGCGAAACGCACGGAGCGCTTCGCCAATGCTTTTAGATGCGGCGCGTGAAGAAATTCGGCCGGACCGTCGGGAAACAGCGTTCCGTTGAACTGGTCGACCATCAGGATGAGGATATTCGGGCGCGCCATGCGGAGTTGTCCTTGAAGTATCAAAGGCCGAGGGAGGCCTTAACTGCGTCCGGTCCGGGCTTGCCGTCAAGCGTCGTTACGCCGGAGAGCCAGGGTTCGATCGCTTTCGGGTTCGCTTTCAGCCAAGCTGTGGCGGCAGTCTTCGGGTCCTCGCCGCCGAGGATCGATCCCATCAGCGCATTTTCCATGCCGATCTCGAACTTCAGGTTCTTTATCAGCACCGCTGCATTCGGGCATTTTTCCGTCCAGCCGGTCCGCGCCAGCGTGTAGACTTCGGCACCGCCAAAATTCGCACCGAAATAGGCGTCACCGCCCGAAAGATATTCGATCGAGAATTTCTCGTTCATCGGATGCGGTGCCCAGGCGAGAAAGACGACGGCGCCCTTGTCCTTCGAGGCGCGGTCGACCTGCGCCAGCATCGGCTGCTCCCCTGATTCAACCAGTTCCCAGTCCTTGAGGCCGAAGTCGTTGGCGTCGATCATCTTCTGGATGCTGGAATTGGCGGGCGCCCCCGGCTCGATGCCGTAGATCTTGTGGTCGAATTCGTCGGCATGCTTCTGCAGGTCCGCGAAATCCTTGATCCCCTTCTGCGCGACATAGGTCGGCACAGCGAGCGTGAACTTTGCGCCTTCGAGGTTCTTGTTCATCACCTCGATTGCCTTTGCCGCGGTCAGATCGTCGATGAAGGCCTTCTGCGCCGGCATCCAGTTGCCGAGGAAGACGTCGATCTCGCCGTTCTTCATCGACTGGTAGCCGATCGGGACGGAGAGCGTCTTCACGTCAGGCTCGTAGCCGAGCGCCGTCAGGATGACGCTGGCCACGCCGTTGGTGGCGGTGATGTCGGTCCAGCCCGGATCGGACATGCGGATCACCTTGCACGAGGTGTCATCGGCAGCCGCTGCTGCTCCCAGCGCAAGGGTGGAGAGCATAACGCCCGCCGCAAGACGGCGGACTGCAGAAATTCCTGTCATCGCGGTTCCCCTTTTTTGTCATTTGATCGTTTTATTGAACAGCACTATCCTTCTCCCTGTGAAGGCTGCATTTTTCGATGGTTCCCAAAAGGATTTTTTATGGCAAAGCGTCGCGTCGATCTCGGTTGGATGCGTATATTTGCTGAAATCGGCAGAGCAGGAAGCCTCTCATCGGCGGCCAGCCTGCTCGGCCTGACCCAGCCTGCCGTCAGCTACCAGATCCGCAGGCTCGAGGAGCAACTGGGCGTCAGCCTGCTCAAGCGGCAGCATCGTGGCGTCGAGCTGACGCCTGCCGGCCAGCGCCTGTTGGATATCGTCGCAAGAAGTGTCGGCGAGATCGATCAGCTTGCACGAAGGCTGAGAAGCGAAGTCGAGCGGCCATCGATCAGGCTGCACACCGACTATGCCTTCTCCTCGCTTTGGCTCATCCCGCGCATGCATGCCTTTCGGCTGATCTATCCGGACATGGACATCCAGATCGTCGCGACACAACGTATGGAGCGTGAGCTCTCGGATGAAGGCGATGTCGCCGTCGTGTTCGGCACGCGGGCCGCGCTCGGACAGGAGGCCAGGTTGCTGCTGCCGGAGAAGGTCGCGCCGGTCTGCAGCCAGCGTTTTCTCGATCGCAACGGTCCCTTCGATACGCCGGCCGATCTGGCGCGGGGTCGCCTCATCCATCTCGACACGGCGGCGCCGTCGCCATGGTTCGACTGGCGAAGCTATTTCGCCGAGCTTGACGTCGGCCGCGATGCCTATGTCGGGCAGGGCGATCTCAGTTTCAACACCTACTCGCTGGTCGTGCAGGCCGCGCTCGGCGAGCAGGGACTGGCGCTCGGCTGGATGGGCCTTGTCGATTCGCTCCTGGCATCCGGTATCCTGGCGGTTGCGGGTCCGGCAATAGAGGCACCCGATCGGGGGTACTGGCTGCTGCAGCCGAAGGCACGCACCCCGCAGGGCGATCAGCTCACCGCCTGGCTCGTGGGCGAGGCAGGCATCGCTTGAGGGTCGCCGTCAGGCTGCCAAATCACCGAGGAAGTCGTCGCACCAGCGCGACACATCATGCTCCAGCAGATAGTCCATCATCCGCTGCCAGCGCTCCCGGCGCTMGTCGAGCGGCATACTTAAGGCGCGGGACAGCGCGTTGGACGTGCCGACCATATCGTATGGGTTGACGAGCAACGCCCCTTTCAGTTCGCGCGCAGCTCCCGCAAAACGCGACAGAACCAGCACGCCCGGATTTTCCGGATCCTGGGCGGCGACGTATTCCTTCGCCACGAGATTCATGCCGTCGCGAAGAGGTGTGACGAGGCCAACCTTTGCGAGACGGTAGAGACCCGCCAGGATCGGCCGGCTGAGCGAGCGGTTGATATAGCGGATCGGCACCCAGTCAACCGTCCCGAGCGCACCGTTGACGCGCCCGGCCTGTTCGGCGACGGTGCGCTGCATCTTCTCGTACTCCGGCACTTCGGAACGCGACTTCGGCGTCACCTGCAGATAGGTCACCTGGCGCTGGTGAGCCGGGTTGCTCAGCACGAAATGCTCGAACGCATCGATCCGCTGCGTGAGGCCCTTGGAATAGTCCAGGCGGTCGACGCCGATGATCAGGTCTCGGCCCACGATGCTCTGGGCTGCCTTGCGGACCATGCTGTGGCTGACGGCCTTCCTCGCAAATTGCGCGAAAGCCCTCGTCTCGATGCCGATGCCGTAGGCGCCGCCTTTGAAAACCTTGTCGCCCGAGGTGAAACGGCCATCACCGATCGCGTCGCCCATTTCTTCGCGGCGCAGGCAGCCGGCAAAGTTCTCGAGGTCATGATCCGTCTGGAAGCCGACGAGGTCGTATGCGGCAAGCCCGCGCATGATCTCTTCGTGAACGGGCATGGCGGCGAGCACATCGGCCGGTGGCCAGGGGATGTGATGGAAGAAGCCGATGCGGTTCTTGATGCCAATCTGCCGAAGCTCGGCGGCGAGCGGGATCAGATGATAGTCATGGATCCAGATCGTGTCGTCGGGTTTCAGCAGCGGCGCCAGCCGATGCGCGAAGAAGCGGTTGACGCGGAAGTACCCCGCCATCTCCAGGCGCCCGTATTCCGCCAGATCGAGCCGGTAGTGGCAGATCGGCCAGAGCACGCGGTTGGCGAAGCCGAAATAGTATTCGTCGACATCCTTGTCGGTGAGATCGGTGAGCGCAAAAGTGATCTTGCCGTCGTCCTGCAGGGAGAGCGGTCCCGGCTCGTTGTCGCCGCTGGATTTGCCCGACCAGCCCATCCAGATGCCGCCACGCTGCTGCAAGGCGGCTTGCAGCGCCACGGCAAGTCCACCGGCGGAAGCTGCTGCTCCGCCCTTCTCGGGAACGGGGACACGGTTGGAAACAACGACGAGACGGCTCACTTGGGATTCCTTTCAACGGCGATGGCAGCGGAGGCGACACCGTTCGTCAAACGGCGATCTGCGCGATCAGTTCCCGCAACGTCACGGAGGAGTGCAATGTCAGGGATGCGGCTGTGCCGACCAGCGGCGGGCCGACACGGATCGAGTACCCGTTGTGGCGATTGGCGACGTGGAACATCGCCTCGTCGGTAATGTCGTCGCCGATCGCGATCGGGCGTCTGCCTGAAAACGGAGGCCGAGAAAGGAATGTATCGATGGCGCGTCCCTTGTCGGCGCTGGACGGCCGGATCTCCAGAACCATCTTGCCACGCTGCAGCGTCCAATTCTCTCCGGCCCTTGCGAGAAACGCCCCCATCAGCGGCTCGAGCTCGGGCTGCCGTTCCGGTGCACGGCGGTAATGGGCTGCGACGGCCGCCCCCTTGTCTTCGATCAGGACACCGTCAAGGTCCACCGTCGCTGCGCGCAGATCCGATTTCAGTTGCTCGAACTCAGGCGTCGTCTCGGCCCTGGCAGTGTCACCGTCGGCCTGACGCAGTTCGGCGCCATGAAGCCCGGCGATCGGAAACCGGTATGGTGCAAAGAGCTGGTCCGCGTAGGCAAGGGCTCGTCCGGTGATCAGCGCCAACGCCCCCCCGAGCCTTTGCGCCAGCGTGTCGAGTTGTGATGGAAGCCGTTCCGGGACAACGATCCCGTCAGGCGTGTCTGCCAGGTCGAGCAACGTTCCGTCGATATCCAGAAACAGGGCGTAGTCGTCGGACGACGATGAGAGCGCGCGAAACAGTAATTCCTGCCCGGAAGCCTGGTGCGGCTTCGGGGCGTTGAAAGGCAGTTTTTGGTATGACATGAGGATTAACTATGGCAGCGATTGCGCGAAACAACCCCAAAAGGCTGTAGGGCATCCCTGAGTGCAGCACTGGATGCAGGCTTTTGCTACTCAATCCGCCGGCGAGGCGGGGCCATGTGCAGCGTAGAATGCCTTGGCATCTGCCGTGAATGCCGCACGTTGATCGGCCCGCGTATAGAACATATGACCGCCGCGATAGACATCTAGCGCGACCCGTCCGCCGGCAAGCGATGTGGGCAGGTGATCGACGACATAGCGGCTGACGCCATAGGGGGTGACGAGGTCGCTGTAGCCGTGGGCAATCAGCAGTCGGAACGAAGGGTTGGATGCGAGCTGTTGCCTGATGTCGTCGGTAATGCTCGCCTGCAGGCGCGAGCCGCCGCCGCGCCCGCCCCATTCCCATTGGCGGTTCACGTCGCTGTCGAGCAGCGCGTAGGTCATCTCGGTCTTGAAGCCCAGTTCGTTTCGGGCGTAGTTAGCAAAAGCGCCGCCATAGGCACGGGTAAAGCCGTCCAGGATGGCGTCGTCTCCACGGGAATCGTTGGATTCGGGGTAGGGGTCCGGTGTTGTAAACGCCGCATCATAAGGGCTCGCCACGAGGCCGTCGTGCTTGCCCAATTGCTTGGTGTAAACATTTCCGAGAAAGCCCCGGTTCTTTTCCACCACGTCCTCGGCAATGCCCGTCATGGCGGCGATTTTGGCATAGAACGCCTTGGCCGCGTCGCCCGTCGGTGGTGCGCCCGCCAGCGTCGTCAGATAGTCGCCCAGCGCGAAGCGTTCCGCCTCGCGCTGGCGTGTTTCGTCGAAGGCGTCGCGCCGATCCATTTCGGCGGCGGCCAGGGAGGGGAATTCCAGTGCCGCACCCAGCGCGAACTGGTCGGCGCCAAACATCAGCTGTCCTTCGATCAACGGCGAAAGCATGACAGTGCCGGAAACGATGATGCCCTGACTCTCCTTCAGGGCGTTTGCAACTTTCGCCGCGCGGAATCCGCCGTAGCTTTCACCGAGCAGGTATTTAGGCGAGGAGGCGCGATCGTTGTGTGCCACATAGAGCGCGATCGCCTTGGCGATGCTTTCGGCGTCGGAATTCACATTGTAGTACTTGGAGGCGTCGTCCGCCTTGACGGTCCGGCTCCAGCCGGTTCCAATCGGGTCGATCAGGACGAGATCGGTGAAGTCGAGCCAGCTGTGCGGGTTGTCGACCAGCTTTGCCCCCGCGCCGTCATCGCCCTTCTCTCCGAAATCCATAATCTTCGGCCCGACAAGGCCAAGGTGCAGAAAGGCAGACGCTGCACCCGGTCCGCCGTTGAAGGCAAAGGTCAGCGGTCGGTCTGCGCCGCCGTCCTTCTTGACGTAGGCGGTGTAGAAAATGGCGGCAGTCTGCGCGCCGTCCTGGCCGAAGAGATTGAGCGTTCCAGCCGTTGCCGTATAGGCAAGCTTGCGCCCGCCGATTGTCATCTCGTGCTGCGTGACGGAATCGGATGGCAGCAGCCTCAAAACCCCTTCACGGGTCTCGCCGGGAACGGGTCCGCTTCCCTCTGCATACGATAGGGTCGGTGCAAGCGCTGCAAGCAGCGCCGCGAGCAGGACGGCGGATCGAAAGCGCACGAGTATTCCTCCGGCAGATTGCAATCATTCCATCCAGCCTAGCATCGGCGGCGGGAAGACTGGATCAACAGATGGTGATGTCAGCAGTCAGTCGGTCTTTTCGACCGTGCGCGCATCGACATAGAGGGCGCGGCCGGCGTTCCATCCGTTAATCGCCGCCCCCACCCCGAGCACGACGAACAAAATGGCACACCAGGCAAAACTCCCGGTCCAGCCGCGGATCAGCCCGACGATCAGCGGTCCGATCGCTGCAAGCAGATAGCCGACGCATTGTGCCATGCCGGAGAGATGCGCCGCCACATGCGGGTCGCGAGAGCGCAACACGATGGTGGTCATCGCAACCGCAATCAGACCGCCCTGGCCTATCCCCTGCAGGACCGCCCATATCCACACAGTCGACAGGGGCGCGAAAAGCAGCCCGAGAAGCGCCACGACGGCGACCCCGCAGAGCGACGCGTTGATAAGCCGCTGATCCTTGCCCCTGACGGCAATCTGCGGGGCGACGAGACAGGCGGCCGCCTGCACCATGACGGACACGGAGACGATGGCGCCAGCCGTGACGCCGTCGAGACCGAGTTCGCGCAGGATGGGAACAAGCCAGCCGAAGACGCAATAGGCGAGCGCCGATTGCAGCCCCATGAAGAGCGTCACCTGCCATGCGAGGCGGTCGCGCCAAAGCCCTTCGACGGAAAAGCCGCTGCGCTTGACCTCCGACTTCATCGACAGCACTTGAGGCAACCAGATCAGCGCGACGATAAGGGCGGGCAGCGCCCATACTGCGAGCGCTCCGGCCATCGACCCACCGAGCGCCTTTTCGAGCGGCAGCGTGAAGCCCGCGGCACTCGCCGCGCCGGCACAAAGCGCCATGGTGTAGAAACCGGTCATCAGCGCGGCGCGATCGGCAAAGTCGCGCTTGACCAGTCCGGGCAATAGTACGTTGCCGACGGCGATGCAGGCGCCGGCAAGCGCGGTACCGAGAAACAGCAGCGGAATGGACGACATTCCCCTCAGCGCCGTACCAAGCGCCAAAAGGAAGAGCACGCCGAGAAGCGTGCGTTCGGAGCCGATGCGCTGCGCGAGCCGCGGCGCCAGGGGCGACAAAGCCCCGAGGCAGACCACCGGCAACGTCGTGAGCAGGCTGGCGCCGAGAGCCGACAGCCCGAGCTCGCTGCGGATCTCGGGAAGCAGCGCCGATGCGCTGGAGAAAACCGGACGCAGATTGAAAGCGATCAGGACGAGGCTCGCCCCAAGCAGAAACCGCGCCGCCGGGCTTTTGCCAGAAGGTGGCTGCGGCTGCGGTACGCTATCGGCTTCGGCATCGATCAGCTGTTCGTCCGCGAGGTCGTAGACGCGGGCGGTATCTTGCAAGGGTGAGGTCACGAAAGGATCATCCGGTCGAGGGCGTTGATGACGGGGGCCATGAAACGGCGCACCGCCGCATCCGCCTTTTCCGGATCGCCAGTCGCGATTGCCTCGATAATATCGGCATGCGCCTGCATATCGGGTTCAGGAATATCCTCGCCAAGCGTTGCCTCGATGGTCCCGGCAATGGAGGCGGAGAAGAAGTTGTAAATTTCGATCATCGCCCGGTTGCCGGACGCGGCAATGACCGCTTGGTGAAAGGCAAGGTCTCGCGCGACAAAGGCCGCCTTGTCGCCGCCCTCGAAATTGCCGCGCTGCGCAAGCAGGGTGCGGAGCGTCGCCACGGTCTGCGGCGTTTGCCGGACAGCCGCCAGCCGCGCCGCCTCGACATCCAGTGCGCAGCGCGCTTCGAACAGGTCGCGCAGACCGGCTCTCCGCGCCATTGTCAGCGGAAGTGCAGTATCGGTGGTCGACAGGACGTATGTTCCAGAGCCTTGCCGGGTCTCGAGAAGGCCTTGCGAAGCGAGCACGCGAACCGCCTCGCGGATGGTTCCCCGACTGACGGATAACATGGCCGACAGGGTCGCCTCGTTGGGCAGCTTGTCGCCGACGGCCCAGCGCTTCGAGAATATCTCGCCGCGTATCGCCTCAATTGCGGTGTCTGCAAGATTGATTTTCGTGAGCGCCTGCATGGATTACTCATAAAGTCATCAGATGACTTTATGAGTAATCGGGCGGGGTGCGTTTGTCAATCTCTACCCGAAACGGAAAAGGGCCGCACGAAGCGACCCTTTCCATGAGTTTTGGCCTGTAATCTGGCCGGACCGCTTTGGCGATCCAAAGGAAGGCGGGTTCAGAGCGAGGGCTGCCTCGCCTTCATCACCACTTCCATGCCCGTTACGAGGTCCGAAATCTCATTAGACATTGGATCACCTTCCTTTCGTTCTGTTGTCGATGGGTAAAAGGTACGTCGATTCGTGCGAGATGCAAGGCAGAATCTTGATGCTGTGAAAATAGCAACCTTGAGGTGACGTGCGTTTTGTCGCGGGGCAAAGCAGCATCCGCCGATCCAGCAGGCGGGATCGGGGAAGATAGGCAACTCCGGCCGCGGCGATCGGCCTCGCCATCTCGCAAGGAGGTTTGCTATGTGGTTTCCACTTAGCATCACGTTTAGGGTAAGAAAAACCCGGACCGGCTGGCCGGTTCGACAAGCCGGGCGAATTAGTGCGCGGCTTTGATGAAAGTCCCGTTCTGCAGCTCCTGCATCGCCTGCATGATCTCTTCGCGCGAGTTCATCACGATGGGGCCGTGCCAGGCTACCGGCTCCTCGATCGGCTTGCCTGACACCAGCAGGAAGCGGATGCCCTCGTCGCCCGCCTGCACGGTGACCTCATCGCCGCTGTCGAAAACGACAAGCGTCCGGTTGCCCGACATGTCGCGGATGTTCAGTTCCTCGCCGTTGACTTCCTTCTCCACGCGCACGCCGAAGGGCTTAGAGGCATCGCGGAAAGTCCCCGAGCCGGCGAAGATGTAGGCGAAGGCATTGCGGTAGGTATCGACCGGCAGGCGCTTCTTCTTGCCTGGCGGCACAGACACGTCGAGATAGATCGGCTCGGCGGACACGCCGTCGACGGGCCCGGCTTTGCCCCAGAAGTCGCCACAGATGACGCGGATGGCCGTGCCGTCGTCATCGACGACAACAGGAATATCGGCGGATTTGACGTCCTGATAGCGCGGCGCGGTCATTTTCAGCGAAGAGGGCAGGTTGGCCCAGAGCTGAAAACCATGCATGCGCCCGGCAAAATCGCCCTTCGGCATCTCCTGATGCATGATGCCGCTGCCAGCGGTCATCCACTGGATGTCGCCCGCGCCGAGCAGGCCGCGATTGCCGAGGCTATCGCCGTGCTCCACGGTGCCGGCGAGAACGTACGTAATCGTCTCGATGCCGCGATGCGGGTGCCAGGGAAAGCCGCGAATGTATTCCGCCGGATTGTCGTTGCGGAAATCGTCCATCATCAGGAAGGGGTCGGTCAGCGAAGGGTCGCCGAAACCGAAGACGCGATGAAGCTTTACGCCGGCGCCTTCCATGGTCGGAGTTGCGGTGCTCATATGCTTTACGGGACGGATCGACATGGCATCCTCTCAACGGTTCTAGTTGGCGGCGACTATAGCTGTCCTGGCCAACCCCGCGAAGTCCGGCGGCAGTAGAACGCACTGTTCACAAAAGAAGATGCTGCATTGCGGAAATTGATCGCCCACGGCGTCAGAAATTTGTCATCTTCCGCTTGCAAGTAGGGGCAGTGTTTAGGTCTTATTAACCATCGGATTCGACAATAGTCGTTGCGTTTCAGCATTCTCCCGCCACAGGCAGGGCGGGTTGCGGAGTGGATGAGCATGTGTCGCTGGGCAGCCTATCGCGGAACCCCTCTCTATCTCGAAGAGCTGGTGTCGTCGCCCGCGCATTCCCTGATCGAACAGTCGCATTGCGCTACCCGCGCCAAGACCGCGACCAACGGAGACGGCTTCGGCATCGCCTGGTACGGCGACCATCCCGAGCCCGGCCGTTACCGCGACACGCTGCCGGCCTGGTCGGACTGCAACCTGAAGAGCCTGGCGCGGCAGATCCGTTCTCCGCTCTTCCTGGCGCATGTGCGCGCCGCAACCGGCGGCGGTACCCGGCGCGACAACTGCCATCCTTTCACCTTCGACAACTGGTCGTTCATGCACAACGGCCAGATCGCGGGCTTCGAGCGTCTGCGGCGGTCGATGGAGGCCATGCTCCACGACGACCTGTTCAATGCCCGTGGCGGCACCACCGATTCCGAGCTGATGTTCCTGCTCGCCCTGCAGTTTGGTCTTCGCCAGACGCCGATGGCGGCCATGGCCGAAATGATCAGGTTTGTCGAAGGGCTTGCCGAAAACATCCTCGGATCGGCGCTGGTGCGCTACACCGCCGCTTTCTCGGACGGCAAGTCGCTATATGCGATCCGCTATGCAACGGACCGCAAGGCGCCGACGCTCTACGCCTCGCCGGTCGGTAAAGGGTACTGCCTCGTGTCCGAGCCGCTAAACGACGATATCGATGCCTGGGCGGAGATTCCGGATGGCAGCGCCGTGACGCTCGGCGCAAACGGATTGGATATCGCGCCCTTCGGCCCCGAGCCCGTCATGGCAGGGCCCGCACCGATCGTCATCCCTGCCTGAGCCGCTCGGCGATCAGCGTCGCAAGCTTTGCCGCAACCTCTTCCTTCGAAAGATCGGGCCATTGCTCGATGCCGCTGCGGCTCACGATCTTCACCCTGTTGCGGACGCCGCCCATGATGCCGGTGGCCGGCGAAACGTCGTTCGCGACGATGAGGTCGGCGCCCTTGCGCTCCAGCTTCGCCTTGGCGTTGTTGTCCACGTCCTGGGTTTCCGCCGCAAAGCCGATCACCAGCTTCGGCCGCATCGTGTGGTGGCCGACCGTCTTTAGAATGTCGGGGTTTTCCGTCAGCGCCAGCGTCGGTATGGATTCACCCGGATGCTTCTTGATCTTCTGATTCGAGGCCGAGGCCACGCGCCAGTCGGCAACGGCTGCGACCATCACGGCGATATCGGCCGGAAGCGCCGCGAGCACTGCGTCGCGCATTTCGTCGGCGCGTTCGACATGCACGACCTTGACGCCGAAAGGATCGGGAATCGCGACGGGGCCGGAGACCAGCGTCACCTCAGCGCCAAGCCTTGCGAGTGCCGCAGCGATGGCGTGACCCTGCCGGCCGGAGGAACGGTTCGCGATATAGCGCACCGGGTCGATCGGCTCGTGGGTCGGTCCTGAGGTGACGATAGCCTTGCGGCCGGCCAGGAGCTTAGGACGATTATCGAGAATCGCCTCAGCCGCCGCGACGACATCGAGCGGTTCGGCCATCCGGCCGACGCCGGCCTCCCGGCTTTCCGCCATCTCGCCGGCCATCGGTCCGACAAAGCGAATGCCATCATGCTTCAGTGTCTGCACGTTTCGTTTCGTTGCTGCATGCACCCACATGTGCGGGTTCATCGCAGGCGCGGCCAGAACGGGCTTATCCGTTGCCAGCAACACCGTCGAGGCGAGATCGTCTGCAAGCCCGGCTGCCATTTTTGCGAGCAGATCAGCCGTCGCCGGCGCGATCAGCACGAGGTCGCAATCCCGTGCTAGCCTGATATGGCCGACATCCTGTTCGTCCTGGCGCGAAAACAGATCGGTGTAGACATGATCGGCGGCAAGTGCCCCGACCGCGAGCGGCGTCACGAACTCCTGTGCGCCCTTGGTCATCAGCGGACGGACGGATGCGCCGCGTTCCCGGAGCCGCCTTATCAGGTCGAGGCTCTTGTAGGCCGCAATGCCGCCGGAGACGATGAGAAGGATGCGTTTGCCGCTGAAAACCATAGCTCTTGTCCGTCGCACGTAAGACTGTGCCAGACCCTAAGCCTTTGGCGGATAATAAGCAATCGGCGCCGATCAGGCCGGTTGTCGTTTGCCGACGTTGCTGAAGATGGCAATCGCCATGCCGACGCCTGCAAGCTGCAGCAGCGAGCCGCCCGCTTCCGCCACGGTTGGCAGCCGCTGCTCGAACACGAAACCGAAGATCAAGCCGAACACGGTTTCTGCGACGATGAGCTGGGCGGCAAGGGCAAGCGGCAGGCGTCTGGAGGCGATCATCCAGAGAAGAGTCGCCAGCCATGCGCCGGCAAGCCCCATGATCAGCGACCACAAGACGAAGCGAAGAAGATCGACGTCCGTGTAGGCGAGCGATGTGTTGATCGACGTCATGGGAATGAGGACAAGGCTGCCGAGCCCGGCGCCGATGCCCTGAAGGCCGGTCCACTGCAGAATGTCGGGAGCGTCCGCCGATTGCATTGCCGCCGTGCTCGCCAGGCCGTAGATCACCCACAGAACAAGGCCAATGCCGGCAGAGCCTATGCCGAGAACGAGCATGCTCCGATCGCCCGCGGGAGCTGCTGCGAAAACGGAGACGTTGACCCACGCAATGCCGGCGGCAATCAGCCCGAGGGGAGCCACAAGCAGCTGCCAGGAGACCGAACGATCGCGCAGATTGGCGATCAGCGCCAGAAGCACCGGCATCGTGCCGATCACCAGCGGCGGAATGGCGGCGCCTGCAAAACGCACCGCGTAGGCCACGCTGACGAAATATCCGACATAGCCGATGCCGCCGAGAAGCAGGGCGGTGATGACGAGCCGCGGCTTGATGCCGCGCGGCCGGAAGCGCGGATGCACCATCAGCAACACGCTTGCCAGCGCGAACAAGCCGTAGCGGGCAACCGTCAGATCCAGTGTCGTAAACGGCGCGATGGCCCTGGGCACCACAAACGTCAATCCCCACAGGGCGCAGGTTGCTATGCCGCAAAGAATGCCGATCAGCATGGGGTTCTCCGGAGTGGCGGGCTCTGCTCGGGGCGGCAAGGGATAGGAGCGGCAACGGGACGCGGGATTTCACTATGCCGGAAGGTCCGCCGAGGCAAGCGCCTGGCTGCGACATCGACGAGGCGATCTCGACGCGCCTGTCGATCAAGCGCCGCCCAGGGACGACGACGACGTACAGGGCCGCCGGCGTCAAACCGGCGTGACATCGCGATAGCATTGTGCCATGGACGACAATATGGGGATGATGCGGCGCTTGTTGCGGGATAGGGTGTCTGCCAGCGCCGTCGCGGTGCTGGTCGCCTGCCTGCTGTTGATCCAGGGCCTTCTCGCGGGCACGGCGCAGGGTGCGATGGCGGCATCCGCTGCCGATCCCTTCCATGTCATCTGCTCCATGTCCGGAACCGGCTCCGTCGATCAGTCCGGCCACGACAACGCGCCGCTCAAGAAGGTACCCGAGTGCCCGTGCGGCACGCTTTGCCGCTTGGCAGCGGGTGCCATGCCGGCGATCCTTGGCGGGCAGAGCGGCTCCCTCTACCTCGCTGTCGAAACCGCGATCGACAGTGTCTTTCCGGAGGAGCATGTCTCCTCGCCTGTCTTGCGCGGTTTGATCGGTCAACCCCGCGCCCCACCCCCTTCCGCCTGACGCTATGTTGCAGCCGACACCGCGAGACCCGCCGCGTCGGCCCCGATCTTTTCACGTTAGGAAATACTCATGTCCGATCTCTCCATCGGTCGCGAGAGCACAGGCGCTGCCGTGCGATCCGCATCCGACCTCTACCGCGCCGTCTGGCGCTGGCATTTCTACGCAGGCCTCATGGTCCTGCCTTTCATGATCACGCTCGCGATATCGGGCGCACTCTATCTCTTCAGGGACGAGATCGATGCGGCCGTCTATTCCGACCTGAAGCGCGTCGAGGTTCAGGAAGGAGTGGCGCAGGTTGCGCCGTCCGCTATGGTGGCAGCCGCGCTTGCCGCACATCCGGGAACGGCGATGAAGTTCACCGAACCGGTTTCCTCGTCAGGCTCCGCGGAGATCACGGTCGACACCGAGAGCGAGGGCAAGCTTGCCGTCTATGTGGATCCCCATACGGGCAAGGTTCTTGGTGCCTTGCCCGATCGCGGAACGATCATGTGGACGATCCGCTACCTGCACAGTTTGAGGTACTTCGGCTCGTTTGCCCGCGCCCTTACCGAGATTGCCGGCGGCTGGTCGATCCTTCTCGTCGGCACCGGCATCTATCTCTGGTGGCCGCGCAAACAGACGGGAGGCGTGGTCAGTGTTCGTGGAACGCCGAAGCGCCGCGTATTCTGGCGCGACACCCACGCCGTCACAGGCATCTTCGTCGGCTTCTTCATCGTCTTTCTGGCAATCACCGGCATGCCGTGGTCCGGTGTATGGGGAGACAAGGTCAACGAATGGGCGAACGGCAGCAACTTCGGTTATCCCGCCGGTATCAGGACCGCCGTACCGATGTCCGACGAACATCTGGACCACATCGCGAAGACCTCGTGGTCTCTCGAACAGGCGCAGATCCCGCAATCGACGACCCATCAACATGGCGCGGCACTGATCGGGCTGGATGAGGCCGTCGTTACCTTCGACCGCCTGGGTCTACATCGCGGCTATGCCGTGAATATCCCCAACGCGCCGGCCGGCGTCTACACCGGCTCTGTCTATCCGGATGACGTCTCCCAGCAACGCGTGGTGCATCTGGACCAGTATTCCGGACAACCGCTCATCGACATGAGCTATGCGGATTACGGCCCTCTCGGCAAATGGCTTGAATGGGGCATCAACGTCCACATGGGCCAGCAGTACGGGCTGGCGAACCAGCTCGTACTGCTCGCGGCCTGCATCGCGATCGTCATCCTCGCCGTCTCCGCGGGCGTCATGTGGTGGAAGCGCCGCCCGGCCGGCTCGCTCGGTGTGCCGGCGATGCCGTCCGACAGGCGCGCGCTCAGGGGCCTGCTCGCCATCCTCGTCATCGGCGGGATCGTCTTCCCGCTCGTCGGCCTGTCTCTCGTTGCCATGCTGGCATTGGACTGGCTGTACCTCAAAACGGCAAGGCCGCGATCGATCTGAAAGGGGAAGGAGGCGCCCGGGCCGAGGCGCCTCACCGAGGCAGAAACCTGTTTTGAAGGCTGCGGAAGAGAGCCGCCGCGGCCTTTCTCGTGCGACTCCTTGTGGCCTCGCGTCTCAGAGGTTGCTCATCCCGCCATCGATGACAAGTTCGCTGCCGACAATGTAGGCAGCCTCGTCGGAGGCAAGGAAGACGATGGTCTTGGCGACTTCGCTGGCATCGCCAAAGCGGCCGACCGGGATTTGCGACTGGATCTGGGCGGCCATTGCCTTGGAGTCGGCGTCCGACATGCCGAGCTTGCTATAGAGCGGTGTTGCGATGGGGCCGGGGCTGACCGCGTTGACACGGATGCCGCGGCCGATGAGTTCGCCGGAAAGCGTCTTTGCCAGTGTCAGCAGAGCGCCCTTTGTCAGGGCGTACACGCTGGAATTCGGCATGCCGATATGGGCGTTGATCGAGGTGTTGAGCACGATCGAGGTCTGCTTCGAGAAGATCGGCAGCAGCGCCTGTATGAGGAAGTACGGCCCCTTCACATTGATCGCGATCGATTTGTCGAAGGCGGCTTCGCTCCACTGTCCGAGCGGACCAAACTCGGCGACCCCGGCATTAACGAAGAGGATGTCAAGGCGGTTGAAGGCATTCCCGATCGCCTCGGCCACAGCCTTCTGGCCTGCCGCGTTGCCGGCGTCCGCCTGGATCACGAGCGCCTTGTCGCCAAGCTCGGCGCGAGCGGCCTCAACGCTCCTGGCGCTGCTGCCGGTGATCGCGACGCGCGCGCCTTCGGCGATGAATTGACGCGCGGTTTCCAGCCCGATGCCGCTGGTGCCGCCGGTGATCAGTGCTGTCTTGTTCTGCAAGCGTGTCATGGTGCTGGTTCCTTTGCGGTCTTGTCTCGGGCTCGGAGCCCTTTGATATCTAGGGGGATGTGATCGGAAGCTGGTCGCGAGAATCTGCTCTCCTGCGGACGTATTTATCGGGAGCGGACAATCGCGGCTGTTGGTTTCAGGTGCGGGTGATCGAGGCGCCGCCGTCAACCAGCGAAGCTGTGCCGGTGACGAAGCTCGAATCGTCCGAAGCGAGGTAGAGGACCGAGCGGGCGAGTTCATCTGGCGCGGCAACGCGCTTCAGCGCATGTAGATTGGTGATGAAGCTCTGCTTATCCGACGTGTCGTTCATCTCGCGATACATGTCGGTGTCGACCGCCCCCGGCAACACGGCGTTGACGCGGACGTTCTGCTGGCCGAATTCGGCAGCGAGCGCCTGTGTCAGGCCGATTAGGCCCGATTTGCTGGCGGCATAGGCAGCGACACCGGGGAAAGCGAAGCTGTAGCCGACGAAGGTCGACGTGAAGATGACGGAGCCGCCGCCGTTCCTTTCCATCTGGCCGATCTGGTGCTTGGCTGCCAGGAACGACGCGGTGAGGTTGATCGTCAGCGCTTCGGCAAAGCCGGCTTCGGAAACGCCAGTGCTGGGGCCTGCTTCGCCAAGCGTGCCGGCATTGTTGAAGGCGACGTCGAGCTTGCCGTAGCGGTCGACGGCGGTGGCGACCAGCACCTTGTGATAGCCTTCCGAGCGGACGTCGCCGGCAACCGCGACGGCGTCACCGCCGGCTGCCTTGATCTCCTCGACAAGGCTCTCGAGTTCCGCCTGGCGGCGGGCGCCGACGACGACCTTCGCGCCTTCGGCAGCAAAGAGCTTGGCCGTTGCGCGGCCGATGCCGGAGCTTGCGCCGGTGACGATTGCGACTTTTCCATTCAAGCGATTCATTGATTCCATCTCCATTGTTGGGTCGCGGTGGCATTTGCCGTCCCTTTCGATGGGGGGAAGATGGCATTTTCTCTTCGTTCGGATTAGTCTTCAAATCGCGGAACTCGAATTCGGAAAAGCCGAACGATGATCAGGATTGAGGGAATAGCAGCCTTCGTGGCAGTCGTCGAATCCGGCTCCGTCAGCGAGGCCGCGCGGCGCCTGCGCCTGTCGAAATCCGTGGTCAGCGAAAGATTGGCCGAACTGGAGAGATCGCTGGGTGGGATCCTGCTGCACCGGACGACACGAAAGCTCACCCTGACTGAGGATGGCACTGCCTTTCTCGAGCGCGCAGTGCGCATCGTGCAGGAAATCGAGGAGGCAACTGCCGAAATGGCGGTGCGTCGTGGCACGCTGTCCGGTCCGCTGCGCATAGCCGCCCCCGTCACCTTCGGGCGCATGCATCTTGGCCCCGCGCTTTATCCGTTTCTCGTCGAGCATCCGGAAATCGAACTGGTCCTCGACATCGACGACCGCCGCGTCGATGTCTCCTCCGAGGGCTACGATGCCGTCATCAGGCATGGTCCGATTATCGATTCCCGATTGGTCGCCTGGAGACTCAGCCGAAGCCGTCGGCTGCTGGTTGCCTCGCCGGGCTATCTCGATCGCTACGGCGTGCCGAAGACGCTGGCTGATCTCGACGGTCACAAAGGCATTTTCTACACAAATCGCGGCGCTGCAGACTGGCGGTTTCAGACGCCTGATGGTGCCATCGTCGTGCGCGCCAAGCTTGCCGTCGGCATGAACAACGGCGACATGATCCGCGACGCCGCCGTGGCTGGTCTCGGTGTGGCGCTGCTGCCCGCCTTTATCGCCGGCCCGGCGATCAGCGAAGGGCTGCTTGTCGAGATCGATGTTGGCTACCGGCCGGAGGCCGAGTTCATCTATATGGCCCATCCCGAAGGCCGCAATCCGTCCGCCAAGCTGCGCGCCGTGGCCGATCACCTACGCAAGGCTTTCGGCGACCCGCCTTATTGGGATCCCGCCGGCTGATGGTCAGCCTCATCAGATCAGGCTCATCAGGTTGGCGGCGACGCGTGAGCGCTGTGCCTTGAGCATGGCAAGCGCGAGACGCGCCACCAGCGGCGGCCCCTCGATTGCCCGGTAGGCCACACCTTCGAGCGCCAGATGCGCGATCGAGGCAGGCACGATCGACACGCCGAGATCGGCTGCGACAAGGTTCACGACCGATGGAATCTGCGGTGCCTCCTGCGTCACCACGAGTTCGAACCCCGCATCGCGGCAGCCGCGCACGATGTCGTCGTAGAGACTGAGACCCACCGTGCGCGGAAAGAGTATGAAGGGCTCGCCGGCAAGCGCCGAGAGCGGCACCTTGCTGCGCCGGGCAAGCTGATGATGGGCGGGAAGCGCGATCAGCATCGGCTCGTCAGCCAGCCGCTTCAGCCTGACGTCCTTCGGATCCTCCAGACCGGGGCGGATGAAGGCGACGTCGATCTCCTCCCGCATCAGCTTTTCCATCAGCCAGTTGCTGTTCATTTCGGTCAGCGACAAGCCGACCTCCGGCCACTGTCCGCGAAAACGGCGGATTGTGCCGCTGACCGCGGTGTTGAAGGCCGAGGAGGCCGTGAAGCCGAGCGCCAGCCGGCCGGTCTCGCCACGGGTTGCGCGCTGTGCAGCGAGCTTCGCCTTCTCTGCCGAAGCCAGCGCCGCGCGGGCTTCCGGCAAAAAGGCGGTTCCTGCCTCCGTCAGCTCGGCGCCGTGCGGCACGCGGTGAAAGAGCGTCGCGCCGATCTCGTTCTCGAGGTCGCGAATCTGCTGGCTGAGCGGCGGCTGGCCGATACCGAGCTTTGCCGCCGCGCGAGTGAAGTTTCTCTCTTCCGCGACGGCGAGGAAGTAACGGATATGGCGGAGCTCCATCGGTATCTCCAAAACCTATCAAGAATGGCAGTGCCATATATTGGACAAATAGCATTGCCTTGGCTAGATCAAAAGGCGTGAAAGGTTGGTGCCTCATGCCACGCGCCGCAGACAAGCAGTCATACGTCCTGGAACCGCAATCCCGCCCGAATTTGCAGCTCTTCCGCACGGCGGCCGAACCCAGAGAAGAACGGTTCCTGGTGCGCGGCACCGCGGCCTATCGGCGCGCCAGCGTCGCGCTCTTCCTGTCGGGTTTTGCAACCTTCTCGCTGCTCTATTGCGTGCAGCCGCTGATGCCGATCTTCGCCGATGATTTCGGAGTGAGCCCGGCGGCGAGCTCGCTGTCGCTGTCGCTGTCGACCGGCTTCCTCGCCTTCGCGATCTTCTGTGCCGCAGCCGTTTCGGAAAGATTCGGACGCTGCAGCCTGATGTTTACCTCGCTGCTGGGTGCAGCGCTTTGTACGATCGCCTGCGCGCTCGTTCCGAGCTGGCATGCGTTGCTGGCCATCCGTGCCCTGGAGGGCCTGCTTCTAGGCGGCGTGCCGGCCGTCGCCATGGCTTACCTGTCGGAAGAGATCGATCCGCGCGGCCTCGGCGCCTCGATGGGGCTTTACATCGCCGGCAATGCCTTCGGCGGCATGGCAGGCCGCGTCGTGACAGGCATGCTTGCCGAATACTTCTCCTGGCGTCCGGCACTTGGCGCGATCGGGCTGATGAGCCTCGCAGCCGCGGTCGGCTTCTACCTCCTGCTGCCCGCATCGCGCAACTTCACACCGCGCCGGAGCATCGATGCCGGATTCCATCTGAAGGCCTGGGTCGGACATGTCAGCAATCCCGCCTTGCCGCTGCTCTTTGCCATCGGCTTCCTGGCGATGGGCACTTTCGTCACCGTTTACAACTACATCGGCTTCCGCCTTGTCCAGGCGCCCTATGATCTCAATCAGACCGAACTCGGCCTGATCTTCACCGTCTATCTCTTCGGCATCGCCGCCTCATGGATTGCCGGCATTCTCGGAGATCGCGTCGGGCACTTCATCGTCCTGCCGGCCGGCATCGCGATAGCCGCGGTCGGCGTGGCCGTCACCTTGTCCGCCTCGCTACCGCTGATCGTCCTCGGCATCGTGCTTCTGACGTCGGGTTTCTTCATTGCCCACGCCGTCGCAAGCGCTCTGGTCGGCCGGCTCGCTCGCGGCACCAAGGGGCATGCCTCGTCGCTCTACCTGCTCGCCTATTATGTCGGCTCCAGTGTCGCAGGTTCGGTTGGAGGATATTTCTGGGGGGCAGGGGGCTGGAATGCTGTCGTCGTGTTTGCACTGTGCATGCTGGCCTTGGGCATGGTCGCGGCGCTCGCTGTTGCGCGGTTCGCCAGACACTAGGGCAACAGGCGCCATGAGGCATCGCGATTTCCTGGCGCGGGTGAGATCAGAAGGCTCGGCAGAAGGGCCGGCAGTCACGATCAGGTCACGACCCACGCTATATAGAGAAGCGTCAGCGCGATCGCCCAGAGCGCCAGCCGGCCCGAACGGCCGTGGCGTGCCTCGGACTTGCCGATCGCGTCTGCCGTTTCCGCGTCGAAGCGCAGGCCATGCTCGCTCATGTGCAGCAGCTGGTGATGAAATTTCTCCGTCTTGGCGGCAATCTCGGGTGCCGCTTCTGCCAGCTTCATCGCGGCTTTGAGGCCATCCTTGATATCGGTGACGATCCGCTTCGGACCGAGATTGTTGCGAATCCAGTCGCCGACGACTGGTTCGGATGCCTTCCACATATTGAAGCGCGGGTTGAGGATGCGCGAAACGCCTTCGACGACCACCATCGTCTTTTGCAGCATCACGAGTTCCGGCCGTGTCTCCATGTCGAAGAGTTCGGTCACCTCGAAAAGCAGCGTCAGCAGCTTGCCCATCGAGATCGTCTCCGCCGGCTGCCCGTGGATCGGCTCGCCGATCGCCCGGATCGCCTGCGCGAAGCTCTCGACATTGTGATGCCCGGGCACGTAGCCAGCCTCGAAATGCACCTCCGCCACCCGGATGTAGTCACGGGTGATGAAACCGTAGAGGATCTCGGCGAGGAAGCGGCGTTCCTTCTTGCCGAGCCGCCCGACGATGCCCATGTCCACCGCAACGATCATACCCTTCGGGTCGACGAAAAGATTTCCGGGATGCATGTCGGCATGGAAGAAGCCGTCGCGCAGCGTGTGGCGCAGGAACGATTGGATCAACGTGTCGGCAAGTGCGTTGAGGTCGTGGCCGGCAGCCCGCAGGCCGTCGACGTCGGACATCTTCACGCCGTCGATCCACTCCATGGTGATGACGTCGCGGCCGGTGCGTTCCCAGTCCACCGTCGGCACGCGGAACCCCGGATCCTGCTGCGTGTTTTCGGCAATTTCCGAAAGGGCCGCGGCCTCCAGTCGAAGGTCCATCTCGACCTTGGTCGTCTGCTCCAGCGTCTTCGTCACCTCGACCGGCCGCAGCCGCCGGCTCGACGGCATGAAGCGCTCCTGCAGATGGGCGACGAGATACATCGCCTCGATATCGTGCGAGAAGCGCTGACGCACGCCGGGCCGCACCACCTTGACGGCCACTTTCTTCAGGCCGGTCGGCGTTTCCACCACTGCAGGGTGCACCTGAGCGATAGAGGCGGCGGCGATCGGATCGCCGAAGCTCGCATAAAGCTCTTCCACCGGTCGGCCGAGCGAGCCCGCGATGCTGGCCTTTGCCGCTTCCGGTGGAAAGAAGGCCATCCGGTCCTGCAGCTGCGAGAGATCGTCCGCGAACTCGACGCCGACGACATCCGGGCGCGTGGCGAGGAACTGGCCGATCTTGACGTAGGAAGGCCCGAGCCGTTCGACAGCCTGGGCGAGCCTGTCGCTGCGCTTCTTGGATCTGGCGCGATTGCGGGCAAACAGGCCTGCAATTGACTTGGCGGCACTGACAGCGGGCGGCAGGTCTTCGGACGGCAGCGCCGAGACGACACCTTCGCGCACAAGGATCCAACCGACCCGCGCGAGCCGGAAATATGCGCCGAGCGTGCTCATGCGGTCACATCCATCGGCTGCGTCGAGGCAGCCTTTGCCCCAAGTCCTGCGTTTGTGACAAGGATCCATTCACGGCGCGTTTGCGCCGTGAATGAACTATGCAATGCAAACAGGTTTTCCGCACTCCCGGACAGGAGCGTGCCGGATTCCTGTGACAAGCACAGGAATGAGGGAGAAACGATCTGGGCGCCCATTCTTGCTCAGAGCTTCCAGCCGGAGTGGAGTGCCGCGATGCCGCCGGTGTAATTCGTGTAGTTGACGCGCGAGAAGCCGGCGTTGCGGATCATATCCGCAAAGTTCTCCTGGTTGGGAAACTTGCGGATGGATTCAACGAGATACTGATAGGGCTCGGCGTCGCCGGTGATCGCCTTGCCGAATTTCGGAATGGCGTTGAACGACCAGCTTTCGTAGACGCGGTCGAGCAACGGCATATCGACTTCCGAGAATTCAAGCACCAGCAGCCGCCCGCCACGCTTCAGGACGCGATAGGCTTCGCTGAGAGCCACGTCGATGCGCGGCACGTTGCGGATGCCGAAGGCGATTGTATAGGCGTCGAAGCTGTTCGGTTCGAACGGCAGCTCCTCGGCATTTGCCTCGACAAAGGTCAGGTTGTCGGAAAGCTTCCTCTTGGCGGCCCGCTCGGCGCCGACGCCGAGCATCGAGCCGTTGATGTCGAGCACCGTCGCATGCGCCTGCCGGCCGGATGCCTCGACAATGCGGAAGGCTATGTCGCCGGTGCCGCCGGCAACGTCCAGAACCTTGTAGCCGGGCTCCTTGCGCGGGTTGAGCGCGGAGATCATCGCGTCCTTCCAGACACGGTGCATGCCCACGGACATGACGTCGTTCATGATGTCGTAGCGCTTGGCGACCTTGTGGAAGACGTCGTTGACAAGGCCCTGCTTTTCACCGTCCGCCACTTCGCGGAAGCCGTAGGATGTTTCCATTCCGCCTTCGGCGGAGGTACGGCTTTCTGACATCGAACACTCCATTCTCTGAAACCAACACCGAGACCATAGCGAATTGAGGTCGGCGGCGCTATCTGTGGGCCACGGTCCGATCCGCGGCACCTTGGCGCTATAGCGCACATCGACCGCGGTTGAAACATGTTAGAGCAAGTCCAGCAAAAGCGCGTAGCGGTTTTGCGTCTGGATTGCGTAGAAACAAAAAGATAGAGCGTTTTCGAGATTCGAAGAAAAGCGGAAATCCTCTGGATATAGATGGGTTGAGATGCCGGAATTGCCAGAAGTCGAAACCGTCCGACGCGGGCTTGCCCCGACCATGGAGGGCGCCCGCATCGCAAGGCTCGAGCTGCGTCGCAAGGACCTGCGCTTTCCCTTTCCGGATGGCTTGGAAGCGAAGGCATCGGGCCGAACGATCGTGGCACTTGGCCGCCGCGCCAAGTATCTGCTGATCGATCTCGACGACGGCACCACCATCATTTCCCACCTCGGTATGTCGGGATCCTTCCGCATCGAGGCAGGCTCCGCCCCGGATGCGCCTGGCGATGCGCCCGGTGAGTTTCACTATCCCCGGTCGAAAGACACGAAGCACGATCACGCAATCTTCCACCTGGAAGGCCCAGCCGGCCCCAGTCGCGTCATTTACAACGACCCCCGGCGTTTCGGCTTCATGGATATTGCTGCACGGACCGCGCTCGACATCAACCCGTTCCTCGTCGGTCTCGGACCGGAACCGACAGGCAATTTGCTGAGTGCCGCCTATCTGGCGGAACGCTTCGCCGGCAAGGCGCAGCCGCTGAAGAGCGCGCTGCTCGACCAGAAGAATATTGCCGGTCTCGGCAATATATATGTCTGTGAGGCGCTGTGGCGCTCGCACCTGCACCCGACGCGTGCCGCAGCCACCCTGGTGACCAAGACAGGCAAGCCGAACAAGCAGATGGAACTGCTGATCGCCTCGATCCGCGATGTGATTGCCGACGCCATCAAGGCCGGGGGATCGTCGCTGCGCGATCACATCCAGACGGACGGTTCGCTCGGCTATTTCCAGCATTCTTTTTCAGTCTATGACCGCGAAAGTCTACCTTGCCGCACGCCGGCCTGCGGCGGTACGGTCACGCGTATCGTCCAGGCGGGGCGCTCGACCTTCTACTGCCCCGTATGCCAGAAATAGCAAGCCGACTGGGAGGAAATCCATGGCCTATGAAACGCTGATCGTCGAAACCCGCGGCGCCGTCGGGCTCATCACGCTGAACCGCCCGCAGGCGCTCAATGCCCTGAATTCGACCGTGCTGCAGGAATTGCTGCGTGCGCATGCCGGTTTTCAGGCCGACGACGCGATCGGTGCGATCGTGCTGACGGGCTCCGAGCGTGCTTTCGCCGCCGGTGCCGACATCAAGGAAATGCAGCCGTTGGAATTTGCAGACGTCTACGGCCGCGACCTTATGAGCGGGTGGGACGATGTTGCCAAGGTTCGCAAGCCGGTGATCGCGGCCGTCAGCGGATTTGCACTCGGCGGCGGCTGCGAACTCGCCATGATGTGCGATTTCATCATTGCCTCGGAGACGGCCAGGTTCGGCCAGCCCGAGATCACCCTCGGCGTCATTCCCGGCATGGGCGGGTCGCAGCGGCTCACACGGGCCGTCGGCAAGTCGAAGGCGATGGACCTGATTCTGACCGGCCGGATCATGGATGCGGCGGAAGCCGAGCGCGCGGGACTGGTTTCGCGTGTGGTGGCGCCAGACCGGCTGCTAGATGAAGCATTGGAGGCGGCGGCCAAGATCGCCTCGCTGTCGCGCCCTTCGGTGCTTATGGCCAAGGAAGCCGTCAACCGGGCATTGGAGACGACGCTGGAAGAAGGCCTGCGTTTCGAGCGCCGGCTCTTCCATAGCCTCTTCTCCACCGAGGATCAAAAGGAAGGAATGACTGCCTTCATCGAAAAGCGTAAACCCGCCTTCAGGAACCGCTGATCCCCGGAGCGAAGGCGGCTTTTCCTTGAAAATGCGCGTTGACGCCGGTCGGCTTTAGGGTTATATGCCCGCCCAAGGTTCGGGAAGCCACTCCGGTTTTCCGATTATGCTCCCGCATTGCTGTATGAAGTGGCCGCAGGGCCCGCGGTGATCGCGGAGTTTGTTCGAATTCTTGAGAGAGGCATCCATGGCCAATACAACTTCGGCGAAAAAAGCGACCCGCAAGATCGCCCGCCGTACCGACGTCAACAAGGCTCGTCGCTCGCGCGTTCGTACTTTCGTTCGCCAGGTCGAAGAGGCAATCGCATCCGGTGATGCTGCCAAGGCAAAGGAAGCTTTCCTCGCCGCGCAGCCGGAACTGGCTCGCGCCGCAAGCAAGGGCGTTCTTCACTCCAACACGGCTTCCCGCAAGGTTTCGCGCCTGGCAGCTCGTGTGAAGGCTCTTTCGGTCGCTGCGACCGCATAATCTTTCGTTAATAAACCGATTATTATGATTAGCCCGGCAACTTTGTCGGGCTTTTTCGATTCCACCGTACGGTTGTCCCAATGGTTAATTCGGTGACTCCTTCATGTCGGGTGGATGACACAAAAAACAAAACAAAAACAATGGCTTGCGTCAGGATGCTTTCAGCTTTCACGACTCGCACCTTCCGCTGCGGGGTCTGAAACGAGTCAAGAAGCTTTTTTCTTTTTTTCTTTTTATGCGTGTCAAAATTGCCAGTTTGAGGAATCTCCTTGATTCAAAAGCGATTCTTTTTTGACAGTGGCGTGACGCCCTAAGAGTGCTGCCGGAGTCAACGGGGCCATCTTAATTTTGCGTAAAATTCATCGTTGATCTCCGCACCCGATCCTGCCTAAATGCCGGTCAACAAGGGGCTCGGACATCACCTGTTTAAGGCTTGGTCTGAAACTGCCACGTCGGCAGGCTGATTGCTTTGTGTCTTTTGTTACGGGGAGCTTTGGCCTCCGGATTCTCACGCACTGGTGCAGATTGGACCGCGGCTGTGGCTGCCGCGGAACGGGATGTCGTGTGCGTTTTCAAACGGCTTTGCGTTTTTGCGTGAAGCCTAAGAAGAAGGGAAATCATACGCAGGCTGCTGGCGACCGTAAGGATGAGGGACGGGGACCAGCATGGGAGGTGAAGCGGACGCCCTATGATGCGAGCGCCGTTGCCCTCCTGATAGTCGTCTCGTGTTTTGAGGCAGGCGTTTGAGTGAACCGGCTGGTGGGTGGCGCATGAGGGCGCCATTTTCTGGCCACAGCGGGGAAATAATCGGGCGACGGAAAAAGCCGCCCGGTGGAATTGGAAGGCGGCAATATGCACATGAATTCAATGGCGGTGGATGTTTTGGACAACAGTGACAGGACATCTCTGGCGTTTGGCTCTATTTGCCCAGAAGCGGCGGGGGAAAAGGGAGACATGAAGAATGGCATACTTTTTGAGCGCGTAAGCGCACGCCTGAAGGCGCAAGTGGGTCCGGATGTCTACGCAAGCTGGTTTGCGCGGCTGAAGCTGCATTCGGTCTCTAAAAGTGTCGTGCGGCTCACCGTGCCGACGACGTTTCTGAAATCCTGGATCAACAATCGATACCTTGACATGATCACCGGCATCTTCCAGGCGGAGGACGCGGAAATTCTCAAGGTCGAGATCCTGGTCCGCACCGCAACCCGCGCTGCCAAACCAACGGAGGAGGCGGTTGCCCAAGAGCCTGCATCCTTGGTGTCGCAGGTGCGCCGACCGGTCGCCCAACAGGCGGGCCATATCGCACAGCAGGCGGTTTCGGCTGCTGCCGCAGCCCGTCCGGCAACGGCAGGCTGGGGACAGCCTCTGTTCGGCTCTCCACTCGATAATCGCTTCACCTTCGATACATTCGTCGAGGGGAGCTCCAACCGCGTTGCCCTTGCAGCGGCAAAGACGATTGCCGAGGCAGGCCAAGGCGCCGTGCGCTTCAATCCGCTTTTCGTTCATTCGACCGTCGGTCTCGGCAAGACGCATCTGCTGCAGGCGATTGCCAATGCGGCCGTGCAGAACCCGCGGGCGCTGCGCGTCGTCTATCTGACGGCGGAATACTTCATGTGGCGCTTTGCGACTGCGATCCGCGACAATGACGCGCTGACGCTGAAAGACTCGTTGCGCAATATCGACCTCCTGATCATCGACGACATGCAGTTCCTGCAAGGCAAGATGATTCAGCACGAGTTCTGCCATCTCCTGAACATGCTGCTCGACAGCGCCAAGCAGGTTGTGGTTGCGGCCGACCGCGCGCCGTGGGAGCTAGAGTCGCTCGATCCCCGCGTCCGTTCGCGTCTGCAGGGTGGCGTCGCCATTGAACTCGACGGCCCGGACTACGAGATGCGGCTCGAAATCCTCAAGCGTCGTCTTGCGGTCGCTCGTGCCGAGGATCCGTCGCTGGAAATCTCGACTGAGCTGCTGAACCACGTCGCCCGTAGCATCACGGCAAGCGGCCGCGAACTGGAAGGTGCCTTCAACCAGCTGCTCTTCCGCCGCTCTTTCGAGCCGAACCTGTCGATCGAGCGTGTGGACGAACTGCTCGCCCACCTCGTCGGCTCGGGCGAGCCGCGCCGTGTGCGCATCGAAGACATCCAACGTATCGTCGCACGACACTACAACGTTTCGCGCCAGGAACTGGTGTCGAACCGCCGCACCCGCGTCATCGTCAAGCCGCGCCAGATCGCCATGTATCTGGCGAAGACGCTGACGCCGCGCTCCTTCCCGGAAATCGGCCGTCGCTTCGGCGGACGCGATCATACGACGGTCCTGCATGCTGTGCGCAAGATCGAGGAACTGATTTCGGGTGACACCAAGCTGTCGCATGAGATCGAGCTCCTGAAGCGCCTGATCAACGAATAGTCTGCGACGTTTCCTCAGAATTCGGCGGCCGGAAGCAATTCCGGCCGTTTTACCTTGAGGATCCCCATTCCATCGAGCACGCCGCCGCCCGCTTGGCCGATTGGCAAGCGGATTCGCCGCGGGCGTTGGAGGGAGGGCCGCGTTACCGAGCAGCTCAGTGCTGGTTTCTCTGGCTCGGCAGTGCGCAACGCTTGCCGCAGCTCGGTACGCCGGGAAGCATGTAGCGCAGGCAGCAGATCTTGCGCCGGGCCACGCGCTCGCCGTCGTCCTCGACCTGTTGCAAGCAGCCGCAAAATGGGTTCACGCCTCCATCCGGCAGGCAGCCGCGAATGAAGAGCGGCAGATCGGCCGCCGCCACCCCCGCTTCTCTATTGGCCAGGCGGAGCGCGTAGTCGATGTAGACTGCCGCATTGTTCCAGCAAAGCTTGGTCGAGACGCCGCAAGCCTTCAGTTGTACAACGGCGTGGCCGAGGTGCGTTTCGAGCATTGGCCCGATCGCCTCGAAACCGTCCGGGCCGATATGGTCCTCGATGCGCCCCGCATGAGGTACGCCGAAGGCCCGCGGCAGGCCGTCCTCCGAGAGCGCAATGGTCATCTCGCAGAATGCGACAGGTAGAGCCTGGGCGGCAAGCTGGCGGGCGAGAAGATAGGGAATGATCAGGCACGAGAAGTAGTAGAGAGACCACATCGAGACGACGGCGCCGTTGCCGCTAGAGGCTTCCGCATAGCGGTCGATTGCTCGCTGAAATCCGCCATTGCCGAAGAAGTCGGTCAGGGAAACGCCGGCTGCAAGCTCCGTCGCCAGCAGCATCCTCTCTCGGCACCAGGCGTGCTCGCCGACAAACGCGGGCGAGAGACGGCCCCGGAGCCCTTCGCTCCGATCGATATTCTGACGCGGGGCGTTGGCCATGCGGTTACCCATCGACCTCGCCGGTCGATGCTTCCCGCACCGCGGCAGCCGCGAGGAGACGGGCCACTGTAGCCCTGATTTGGACGGTGCGGATGCTCATCAATGTGTGGGTTCCGGCATGCTCACATAGAATTTGATGAGTTTAATACTCAACAAAAGGCCGGAGGAAAGCAAATTTTGAACGCCATACTCCACTTTTATTGCGGCGCATTGGCCACAGTCACCTTAGCCCCCGCCTCCGACAGCAGCCAACGGCGAAAGGCTGCAGTCGACGGTCGCTCCAGCGCCGCACTGGGGTAGACGAGGTGGAAGGCGAGGCGGCTTGCAACGCCCAGCGGGAAGGGAGCGACGACGGCACCATGCTGAAGCTCACCGGCCAGAAACGATCGGCGCATCAGAGCGAAGCCGAGGCCGGCTTTCATCGCCTCATAGGCGCCGTTGCCATGCATAAAGATCGGCCCGCGCGAAGCGTCCACCTTCGTTGCACCGGCTGCCTCCAACCAGAGCTGCCAATCGTGTCGATAGACATCGTGGATGAGCTGGAACTCCGCGAGCGAATTCGCCGAGGGCGAGTCGCCAAGCGAGTCGGAGAGTTTCGGTATGCAGACGGGCACGAGTTCGTCGTCCACCAGTCGTTCGCTCACCAGTCCGTCATAGCCACCTAGCCCGTGCCGGATCGCCAGGTCGATACCGTCTCGCTGAAAGTCCAGGACACGGTGCGAGGCGCTGATGCGAACGTCGATCTCGGGGTGGATCGCCTCAAAGCGACCAAGGCGCGGCACAAGCCAGTAGGTTGCAAAACCGGCGGTGCAGGTAACATTCAGTACGGCGCCGCGGGCTCGCGCCGTAATCGCCGCCGTCGCCTCCCGCACCAGACGGAAAGCTGCCCTCAGCGTCGTAAAGTAATCGGCGCCTTCCACCGTCAGCGCCAGCGCGCGGGTCTTGCGCTCGAAAAGCTTCACGCCGAGCGCCGCCTCGAGATCGCGGATCTGCAGGCTGACCGCTCCCGGCGTCACGTTGAGCTCCTTCGCCGCCAACGTCATGCTGAGATGCCGGGCCGCCGCTTCGAAAGCGCGCAACGCGGAGAGTGAAGGAAGATAATCGCTCATGATTTAGCTCAGCTAAAGCGTTTGTCGAAAAAGACTCGTTTGCCGAGACCCGCTTCTCGAAATAATATCAGCAGGAAAGCGATCCTCAAAGGGATTCTTGAATAGCGATGCAGCGAGAATAATTCGGCATTCGCGGTGAACGCCGCGCAGCAATCGGGTGGCGCTGCCAGTTGCCGCGACGTAAGCCGTTTGCCTGTTCAATAGGGAGAAGGGTCATGCAACAGAAACAGATGGGTCTTGCCGAGTGGGGAATGTTGCTGGTGCTCTCCCTGCTATGGGGCGGTTCGTTCCTCTTCAACGGCATTCTGGTGAAGAGCCTGCCGCCGTTCACGATCGTGACCGGCCGGGTGCTGATCGCGGCGATCGCCCTCAACGTCATCGTCCGCGCGACGGGCCAGGTCATGCCGCGCGATGGCAAGTCCTGGGCCGCCTTTTTCGGCATGGGTATCCTCAACAACATGATCCCCTTCTGCCTGATCGTTTGGGGCCAGACGCATATCGCCAGTGGGCTGGCGTCCATCCTCAACGCGACGACACCACTCTTTGCCGTCGTCGTTGCGCATATGCTGACGGCGGATGAGAAGATGACCGGCAACCGTCTGCTCGGCGTGCTCGTCGGCTTCGCCGGCGTGGCCTACATGATCGGTTTCGATGCCTTGCGGGATCTGGGCGCCAACGTTCTGGCGCAGCTCGCCGTGCTGGGTGCTGCGCTTTCCTATTCCTTTGCCGGCATCTTCGGTCGCCGCTTTCGCCAGATGGGGATGGCACCGCTCATTCCGGCCGCCGGGCAGGTGACTGCGTCCACTATCCTGATGCTGCCGGTCGCCCTGCTGATTGATCGCCCATGGATACTGGCTGCACCCTCTGCCGAGACCTGGATGGCTCTCTTCGGTCTCGCGCTGCTATCCACGGCGATCGCCTACGTGCTGTTTTTCCGCATCCTGGCGACGGCTGGCGCGACGAACCTGATGCTTGTCACCTTCCTCATCCCCGTCAGCGCCATCCTGCTCGGCGCCGCCGTTCTCGGCGAGCAATTGCAGGCCAAGCATCTGGTAGGCATGGCGATGATCGCGATCGGCCTTGCGGCCATCGATGGGCGCCTGTTCTCTCTGGGGAAGAAGCGAACCGCCTGATTCAGAGCAATTCCGGCAAAAGTGCATAGCGGTTTTGCGAAGAGCGGAACTCTAGCAGGCGAGATCGGCAACGACCGAATCGAGGATCAGCATGCCGGAGGGCGTGCAGCGAAGCCGGGAATTGCCGATCCGCTCGATGAAGCCGTGTTCCAGCAGGAATTCCTCGCGCTTCGGGTCGGGATCACGACCCGAAAGCTGCTGCCAACGGGCAAGATCCACGCCCTCCGTCAAGCGAAGCCCCATCAGCAGCAGCTCGTCGGCCTGTTCGTCATAGCCGAGCTGTTCCTGATCCAGAACGCCGTGGCCGTCTCGTTCCACGAGGTCCAGCCAAGCCTCCGGCTTGCGCTCGGTGGCGGTCGCGATCTTCGCGGATCCGCGCGTCAGCCGCCCATGCGCGCCGGGGCCGATCCCGGCATAGTCGCCGTAACGCCAGTAGGTAAGATTGTGACGGCTCTCTGCGCCGGGGCGGGCGTGATTGGACACCTCATAAGCCGGCATGCCCTCGCTGGCGGTGATTTCCTGCGTCGCCTCATAGAGCAGCGCCGATTGATCGTCATCCGGCACGACCAGCTTGCCCGCCTTGTGCAGGCCGAAGAAGGGCGTGCCCTCCTCAATCGTCAGCTGGTAGAGCGAGAGGTGGTCGACGGCGTAGGAGATCGCTTCTCTAAGCTCGCGCTCCCATTCCGCCACCGTCTGGTTCGGGCGGGCATAGATGAGGTCGAAGGACATGCGCGGGAAGATGTCGCGCGCCAGCTTGATCGCTTTCAGGGCATCGGCGACGTCGTGCAGGCGTCCGAGGAACTTCAGGTCGCGGTCGTTCAGCGCCTGCACTCCGAGCGAGACACGGTTGACGCCGGCCGCGCGATAGCCGCGGAAACGCTCTGCCTCGACGCTGGAAGGGTTGGCCTCCATGGTGATCTCGATGCCATCGGGCATGTGCCACTCTTTGGCGATGCCGTCGAGGATGGCGGAAACGGTGGACGGGTTCATCAGCGACGGCGTGCCGCCACCAAGAAAGACGCTGGTCACCGTCTTCGGTCCGCTCAGTTGCCGCATGCTCGCCATTTCCTTCAGGAAGGCGGCAGTGAAGCGCTCCTGATCGACGGGTTGATGGCGGACATGGCTGTTGAAGTCGCAATAGGGGCACTTGGCCGCGCAGAACGGCCAATGCACGTAGACGCCGAAGCCGGGCTCCCCGGTGTCGGGCAGCAGTACGGCATCACGCATCAGGCGAGGGGAATCTAGATTATCCACGAACGGGACCTTACGCTTCCAGGCAGGTTTCGACAAAGAGTTTGAAGGCACGTGCACGGTGCGAAAGCGCCTGCGGCTTGCCTATGTTCCAGCCGTGCTTCTCCTCGCCGCTCATCTCGCCGAAGGTGATGCCATACCCTTCTGGCTGAAAAACGGGATCGTATCCGAAGCCCTGTGTGCCGCGCGGCGGCCAGACGACGGTGCCTTCAACCTCGCCGCGGAAAAGCTCGGTACGCCCGTCCGGCCACGCAAGGCACAGCACGCTGATGAAGCGTGCGCTCCGCTGTTCCGGTTTGGTAGCGCCTGCATCCTGCAATGCCTTCTCTACCTTCTCCATCGCCATGGCGAAATCGCGCGTGCCGTCGGGGGTCTCGGCCCAGTTCGCCGTATAGACACCCGGATCGCCGCCCAGTGCGTCGATGACAAGCCCGGAGTCGTCCGAAAGCGCCGGCAGGCCGGAAGCCTCCGCCGAAGCGAGCGCCTTGATAGTAGCGTTTTCCTCGAAGGTGGTTCCCGTCTCGTCAGGCTCGGCGAAGTTCAGGTCGGCGGCAGACTTGGCGGTAAAACCGAAGGGACCGATCAGATCCTGGATTTCCTTGATCTTGCCTGCATTGTGGCTGGCGACGACGATGGTCTTGGTCTCAAGCTTGCGCATTGGGTGTCCTATTCAATGCCCCAGATTCTGGCTTCGGCGCATTCCAGGCTGTTGCCTGCCGGATCGCGAAAATAGATCGACCGGCCACCCTGAGGCCAGCTTACCTCGGATTCGATCTCGACGTTTGCCGCCTTGAGCTGCCGGGCAATCACGTCGAGGTTCTCGGCCGAGACACGGAAGCAGGCATGGCCCGCACCCGTCGTGCCGTGCGGCGGAACCTGCAGTGCCCGCGCCTCAGGTGACTTGGTGGTTTCCTGCGGATTGAAGATCAGCAGGACGCCTGGGCCGCAGCGGAAGAAAACATGCCGGTTTGCCGCCCGCGTGATCTTGGCAAGTCCGAGAACGCCTTCATAGAAAGCCTCAGCCTTGTCGAGGTCGTCCGCATAGAGCGCCGTCTCCAGCATGCCTTCCAGCATGTCATCCATTAGGCGATGGCCTGCTTTTGCATCTCGACCAGTTCAGCAATGCCGGTTTTCGCAAGCCCCATCAGGGAGGCGAACTCCTCGTCGGTGAAAGGTGTACCTTCGGCAGTGCCTTGGATTTCGACGATGCCGCCGCCACCCGTCATCACGAAGTTGGCGTCCGTTTCGGCAGAGGAGTCCTCGATATAGTCGAGGTCGATCACCGGCTGACTGGCGAAGATGCCGCAGGAGATGGCCGCGACGTGATCCTTCAGAACGCGCTCCACCTTGATCATGTTGCGGCTTTCCATCCACTTCAGGCAATCGTAGAGCGCGATCCAGGCACCGGTGATCGATGCCGTGCGGGTCCCGCCGTCGGCCTGGATGACGTCGCAGTCGAGCGTGATCTGACGCTCGCCGAGTTCCTTGAGATCGACGACGGCGCGGAGCGACCGGCCGATCAGCCGTTGGATTTCCTGCGTGCGGCCGCCCTGCTTGCCGGCGGCGGCCTCGCGCTTCATACGCTCGCCGGTGGCGCGCGGCAGCATGCCGTACTCGGCCGTGACCCAGCCCTTTCCGGTGTTGCGCAGCCAAGGCGGGGTCTTTTCTTCAAGGCTTGCCGTGCAAAGCACATGCGTGTCGCCGAACTTCACCAGACAGGAGCCTTCCGCATGTTTGGAAAAATTGCGCTCGAAGGAAACCTTGCGCATCTGGTCGGTTTTTCTGCCTGAAGGCCGCATTCTATTCTCCTGGGGCGTAGCGCCGAAAACGGGAAACGTGTCCGGGCAACATCACGCGTGCTTTATGTTGTTGACCGCTTCTACGATTGGCAGCGTTCATTTGCAATTTCCCTTTTGCCACGGCGGGGAGATTGGCTATATTTTGCAGGATCATCATCAGTACAGGTGCGCAAGACTTAATGGAATTCAGGTCGACGTCGATTTCGGATGCCGTGGCTGCGCTGGATGAACGCTCGAAGGAAATCTTTCGCCGCATCGTCGAAGGCTATCTGGAGACCGGCGAACCGCTCGGTTCCCGCAATCTGTCGCGCATTCTTCCCATGTCGCTGTCCCCGGCCTCCGTGCGCAACGTCATGAGCGACCTGGAGGAGCTAGGTCTCATCTATTCGCCCCATGTCAGTGCCGGCCGGCTGCCGACGCAGATAGGTCTGCGCTTCTTCGTGGACGCGTTCATGCAGGTCGGCGATCTCTCAGCCGAGGACCGCGCAAATATCGATCGTCAGGTGCGCGCCGAAAACCGCGACAATCCGATGGAATTGATGATGAACGAGGCAAGCCGGATGCTGTCGGGCATTTCGCGCGGTGCCGGCCTCGTCATTACCGCCAAGAGCGACCCTGTGCTGAAGCATGTCGAGTTCATCCGCCTGGAACCGACCAAGGCGCTCGCGGTCCTCGTCGGCGATCACGATCAGGTCGAGAACCGCATCATCGAGCTGCCGGCCGGCGTCACATCCTCCCAGCTAACGGAGGCCGCGAATTTCCTCAATGCTCACATGAGCGGTCAGACCCTGCCGGAACTGCGCAACCAACTCGGTCGCCTCAAGGAAAATGTTCGCCACGAACTCGATGCGCTGTCGCGGGATCTCGTCGAGCGCGGCATTGCCGTGTGGTCCGGGAGCGCGGACGAAGGCAAGCCCGCGCAGCTCATCATCCGCGGCCGCGCCAACCTGCTCGAGGGGCTTGCCGGTGCGGACGATCTCGATCGCCTGCGCATGCTGTTTGACGATCTGGAGAAGAAGGACAGTTTGATCGAGCTGCTGAACCTGGCCGAAAGCGGCTCGGGCGTGCGCATCTTCATAGGTTCGGAAAACAAGCTGTTTTCACTGTCCGGCTCTTCGCTGATCGTCGCGCCTTACCGCGACGAAGACGACCGTATCGTCGGTGCCGTCGGCGTCATCGGGCCGACGCGCCTGAATTATTCGCGCATTGTGCCGATGGTCGACTATACTGCGCAGCTGATGTCGAGGCTGTCGCGTCCCGCGAAGTGATGCCGCCAAAGCTACTCGGCCAGCAGATCGCCGGAACCGCCCATCTCCGCAGGCATGTCCTTGTATTTCGGCAGGCCATCTTTCATGCGGAGCACCGTCTCTGCATAGTTGACGTGCAGCGACGGCTGATAGCGAAGATCGGGGATAATGACGGCATAGACATCTGTGACGCCCCACAGGGGATGCTCGGTATAGAGGTGTCCGCCGCAGAGCTCGCAGAATTTGCGGACGCTCGTATCCGACTTCTGGTAGCCCTCGACGTGCTCCCCGCCTTTTGTGACGCGCACGCTTTGCGGAGGCCACAGGGTAAAGGCGTTGACCGGGCCAGCCGACCATTGTCGGCAGGAATCGCAATGACAATAGCCCATCGCGACAGGCTCGCCGGATACGGTGATTTCAACGGCGCCGCAAAAGCACTTTCCAGCATAGCTCGTCTGCTCGGCCATCGTGGTATCTCCCTGAGCCGTTCGGGATGAATTTGCCACATATTAGGAGTTTAAAAAGTAGAGGACTTTGTCGTGACGAAGTCAAGCTGCAGCTGTGCTGCGGCGCCAGACGCGCGGCCGTTACCTGCGTTTCATAGCTTCTTCGTCACGCAGACTTGATTTTTGGCGGTCAAAGTTCGATATCGGGCACATCCAAAAGACACCAATCACCGGAGAACGTCATGACCGACGAGACGACGAAGAACGGACCTGACGCTGCCGCGGCTGATGCCGCAGTGGACACCGCGGCAAACGTCGAGAACGAAGCAGCAGCCGAAGCCGCGCAGCAGCCCAATGCGTTGGAGTTGCTGAAGGCAGAAAACGGCGAGCTGCGCGATCGTTATCTGCGCCTTGCCGCCGACATGGACAACCTGCGCCGCCGCACCGAGCGCGAAGTCAAGGACGCCAAGTCTTATTCGGTCGCAGGCTTTGCCCGTGACATGCTTGCCGTTTCGGACAACCTACGCCGCGCCATTGATGCCATTCCTGATGATGTGCGAGCTTCCGCGGATGCAGGCCTCGCTACGTTGATTGAGGGCGTTGAGATGACCGAGCGCTCGATGCTGTCCGCTCTCGAGCGCCACGGCGTTCGCAAGCTGGAGCCGGTCGGCCAGAAGTTCGATCCGAACTTCCATCAGGCGATGTTCGAGGTTCCGAACCCTGACGTACCGAACAATACGGTCGTTCAGGTCGTGCAGGCGGGCTTCACCATCGGCGAGCGGGTTCTGCGCCCTGCCATGGTCGGCGTCGCAAAGGGCGGCCCGAAGATCGCCGAAACCGAAACCAATTCGATTTTCGACCAGAAGGACGCCTGATTCCTCAGGCGTCTTACGAGACGTTTGTTCAGATGCGGGCGAAGCGCTCGATCAGCAGATCGAAGAAGCCGTCCGCATCGACATCGCGCATGACCGTGGCATTGCGCTTGCGATCGGTCACATGCCACCAGTCGACAACTGTCATCCCCACCGTCAGTTCAGACTTCACCTCGATCTCGACATTGCAGTCCCGCCCCTTGAAGAGTTCGGGTTTCAGCAGATAGGCAACGACTGTCGGATCGTGCAGCGGGCCGCCGTCCGAGCCGTATTTCTCGATATCGAAGCGTTCGAAGAATTCCAGCATCTCCACCATCGCAATGGCCGGGCGCGTGCCCAGGTCCGCCATGCGCTTGACGCGATCCTTGCGGGTCAGGAGCTTGTGCGTCACGTCGAGCGGCATCATCACGATCGGCACGCCTGAGCGGAAAACGATGTCGGCTGCCTCGGGATCGACGTAGATGTTGAATTCCGCCGCCGGCGAGATGTTGCCGCCTTCGAAGAAGCCGCCGCCCATCATCACCAGTTCGCGGATGCGGGCAATGATGTCAGGCGCCTTCTGGAAGGCCATGCCGATATTCGTCAGCGGTCCGAGCGTGCAGAGCGTCACGGTGCCTTCCGGCTCGTTGCGCAGCGTCTCGATGATGAAATCGACGGAATGCTGCGGTTGAAGGGGCATGACCGGCTCGTCCAAAACAGGACCGTCGAGGCCGGTTTTGCCGTGCACATGTTCCGCAGTCACCAGCTTGCGGGCGATGGGCCTGTCGGCGCCTGCAAAGACTTTGGTGTCCGTCTTGCCGCACAGCTCGCAGACGATCCGGGCATTGCGGCTGGTGTAGGAGAGCGGCACGTTGCCAGCGACGGTGGTGATGCCGAGCACCTCCAGCTCCTCCGGGCTGCCGAATGCCAGCATGATTGCGGCTGCGTCGTCCTGACCAGGGTCGGTGTCGATAATGATCTTTCTCGGGTCTGCCATTCCGCTCGTTCCATCCTCGTGGTGCGCGACGTCGTGGCATGCACCGTTTTTGTTCATGATCCCGTCGCAAATCGGCACAGCCGGCGCGGGGCACGTTTTGATGCGAGGCGGCGCGCACTTTGTCAAGGCAGGCAGTGTTGTGCGATCAAGGCTGCGCCTTGCGGGGGGCTTTCGCAATTCCCATATTGTCAGTAACCGGATGCTGCAATTCAGGTCCGGCAAGGTCGCTTGTATCGAGGACTTCGAAAACGATGAGCCGCATTACGCCTTTCGCCAGCCCTCTTCTTCTGGGCTTCGACGCCATGGAAAAGACCCTCGAGCGGATTTCCAAGGCGAGCGATGGATATCCGCCCTACAATATCGAACGCGTTGCCGCCGACAGCCTCTCCGGAGATCCTGAACGGTTGCGCATCACGCTGGCGGTCGCCGGTTTCGGCGAAGACGACCTCGACGTCTCTATCGAAGAGAACCAGCTGGTCATACGTGGCCGGCAGGTTGATGCGGGAGACCGTGAATATCTCTATCGGGGGATCGCCGCACGGCAGTTCCAGCGAACCTTTGTTCTGGCCGATGGCATGCAGGTCCTTGGCGCCGGATTGAAAAATGGATTGCTGTCCGTCGATCTCATTCGGCCCGAGCCGGCCCGTATGGTGAAGAAAATTAACATTTCGGTCTCACAGTAGGACAACAGCTCACGTTGAGCCGTTGGTCCCTTCTCTCGGAGGTACAGGAATGTTGATGAAAGAAGCCAATTCTCACCTGACCAAAACCGAACTTGCCGGCATAGGCAACGGCGAGGTCGCATACATTAGGAAAATTAGGTCCGAAGAAGTGTCCAAGTGCTTCCCTGAAGCACCGGATATCGATCCGAGCGTCGACCTCTGGGCGCTGTTCGGCGCCGACGGCACGCCGATCCTTCTGACTGACAATCGTTCCAGCACCTTCTTCAAGGCTGCCGAGGACGAATTGAAGACGGTGAGCCTGCACTAGGCAGGCACGCCGGAACAGATCCCTTCGCGCCTCCTGTGCCCAATGCTTGCCTATTGCAGTCGCTATGCGGCGACCGCAAGGGCAATGGAGCTGAACGGAGAGCGCGGTTCTGCCGGATATCGGCCGACCGCAGCGCCCGGACAACCTATACGCGCTTGAAGGTCAGATAGGCCGAGGATCGTCCCTCGCGCCGGGCTTTCGCCTCGTAGCGCGTGCTCGGCCAGCCCTCGTAGGGCGTCAGCCAATCGGCGGAGTTGGTCGCCATCCAGTCGAAGCCGCAATGATCCCGACACTTGAGAAGCGTCCAGTTTACGTAGGTGTCGATGTCGGAAGCGAAACAGAACAGGCCGCCTGGCTTCAACACGCGATGGAAGCGATCGAGGTTTGTCTTGGAGACGAAGCGACGCTTCCAATGCTTCCGCTTTGGCCAAGGATCGGGATAGAGTAAGTCGATCTGGTCGATCGAGCCATCTGGCAGCCAATCCAGCAGTTGCGTCGCATCGTCATTGTAGACGCGGATATTTCTGGCACCGGCATTGTCGACGCTCGAAAGCAGCTTCTGCATGGAGTTGACGAAGGGCTCGACGCCGATGAAGCCCGTGGTGGGCGTTTCCACCGCCCGGTGGATCAGATGTTCGCCGCCGCCGAAGCCGATTTCTAGGCGTAGACGGTTCGTCGGCACCGGAAACAACTCGTTCAGCGACTCCGGCGGAGCCGCCAAGAGATCGATGAGGAACGCCGGCAGCAGGGTGTTGAGCTTTTCCGCCTGTTGTCCGCGTAGAGCTTTACCCTTGCGACGACCGAAGAAAGCTTCGGTCGCGCGGCCGCGACGTTCCATATCCGTCATCGTTCTGCCCTTAAGCCTTTACAGCTTCCTTGAGCGCCTTCACGAGATCCGTCCGCTCCCACGAGAACGAGCCGTCGCGGCCCGCTTTGCGGCCGAAATGGCCGTAGGCAGACGTCTTCGCGTAGATCGGCTTGTTCAGGTCCAGATGGCGGCGGATGCCGGTCGGCGACAGATCCATCGTCTTTCGGATCGCCGCTTCGACCTGATCCTCGGTCACCTTGCCGGTGCCGTGCAGGTCGACATAGATTGACAGCGGTTGAGCAACGCCGATCGCGTAGGAGATTTGGATCGTGCAGCGGTCGGCGAGGCCGGCAGCCACGACGTTCTTGGCGAGGTAGCGGGCGGCGTAAGCAGCCGAACGGTCGACCTTGGTCGTGTCCTTGCCGGAGAACGCGCCGCCGCCATGCGGAGCAGCACCACCGTAGGTGTCGACGATGATCTTGCGGCCGGTGAGGCCGGCGTCGCCGTCAGGGCCGCCGATGACGAACTTGCCGGTCGGGTTGATGTACCAATTGCAATCGTCAGCGATCGGCAGCTCGCCGAGGGCTTCGCGGATATAAGGCTCGACGACGGCGCGAACCTTGTTGCTATCCCAGCTGTCATCGAGATGCTGCGTGGAAAGAACGATCGAGGTAACCTCGGCCGGCTTGCCGTCAACGTAACGCACGGTGACCTGGCTCTTTGCATCCGGGCCTAGCTTGGCAACGTCACCGTCGCCCTTCTTGCGGGCGGTGGCCAGCAGCTGCAGAATCTTGTGGGAGTAGTAGATCGGCGCCGGCATGAGGTCCGGTGTTTCCGTGCAGGCATAACCGAACATGATGCCCTGGTCGCCCGCACCTTCGTCACCCTGCTGGTCGGCAGCGTTGTCGACCCCCTGCGCGATGTCGGCAGACTGCGAGTGCAGCAGCACGTCGATCTTGGCGGTCTTCCAGTGGAAGCCGGTTTGCTCGTAGCCGATGTCCTTGATAGCGCGGCGGGCGGCGGCCTTGAACTTCGAAGGGTTGATGACGTCATGGCCATCCTTGTCCTTCTTCATCAGGCTGGGCGGCAGGCGGACTTCGCCGGCGATGACCACTCGGTTTGTGGTTGCGAGAGTCTCGCAGGCGATGCGAACGCCCCAGGGGTTCACACCCGTCTTTGCCGCTTCGCGATAGACCAGATCCACGATCTCGTCGGAGATACGGTCACACACCTTGTCCGGGTGACCTTCGGCAACTGACTCGCTGGTGAAGAGGTAATTGGCGCGCATCTCGGGATTCCCCTCAAAGAATAAAAGCTGCGTAGTTGGTACCCATTTCGCGTCGGAAAAACAAGCGCAGAAGGACATAAATATATCTTTATATCTGCCATATGGTGGCAAATCATGCCCGAAAAACGCAAAAAAGCGGCCTATCCGACCGCTTTCCCGTGGAGTCAGGTTTTTAAGGGTGCTTACTCGCTGTCGGCTTCGGCAGCCAGCGCCTTCACGAGTTCGACCACCTTGCGGCGAACCTTCGGATCCGTGATCTTGACGAAGGCGCGGTTTAGCTGAAGACCTTCGGAGGAGGAGAGGAAATCCACCACGTAGTTGGAACTCGAAGCCTCGGCCATGCCGGACACCCCACCGGACTGATCGCCCGGCGCATCTTCGAAGAAGAAGGAAACCGGCACATTCAGAATGCTGGAGATATTCTGGAGCCGGCTTGCACCCACGCGGTTGGTGCCCTTTTCATATTTCTGGATCTGCTGGAAGGTAATGCCCAGGCTTTCCCCAAGCTTTTCCTGGCTCATTCCAAGCATGGTCCGTCGAAGGCGAATGCGACTGCCAACGTGGATGTCGATCGGGTTCGGCTTTTTCTTGTTTTCAATCATGGTGCTGCCCTAACTATAATTTCAACCCAGTTCAAACCGGCATGCCCGAACCCATCCCCAAAACGCCACGTTGCAAAGTTTCTGTCATTCACCTTGAACCATACGTTAAGAGCGCCGATCCCAACCACTATGCAATTTTAGGGGTTTTGGGTCAATTCTGCTTGAAAACAAAACCAGCGCGCGAACCGGCTGCAATTGCAAACAGAAGTATCTCGATCAACCAGAAGTACGTCTGGCGAGAATGGGCAGGATTGCCTGCGGGCTGAAATCCATCAAGGGTTGCATCAATAAAGCCCGTTTCATTGAGGGCCAGACCCGCAATAATTTCCCCGCGCGGGTTTACCAGCGCGGAAATCCCGCTATTGCCGTCGCGAATCAGCGGCAGGCCGGTTTCGACGGCTCGAACGCGCGCCTGCAGGAAATGTTGGTAAGGGCCGGGTGTCGCGCCGAACCAGGCATCGTTGGTGATATTCAGTATCGCCGAGGCCGCGCCGATATCGCCGGTCATCTCGTCAGGGAAGATGATTTCGTAGCAGACGAGCGGGTAGAGTTTCAGGCCGCTCGGAAGCGTCAGCAGTTGGCGCGTGGCGGCGGCGGAAAAGCCGCCCGGCATCTCCACCACATTCTGTATGCCGAACTGGTCCAGCAGGCTCTCGAACGGCATGTATTCGCCAAACGGCACGAGATGCACCTTGTCGGAAGCGGCAATGATCTGCCCATGTCCGTCGATGACGTAGATCGAATTGTAGTAGCGTGGTGGATTTCCGGGCCCCATGTCCTCCGCCCGGACGGCGCCGGCGATCAGGACCTGGTTATCGTCCAGCGTATCGGCGATCTGGGTGAGCGCATCCTGATTGTCCGTCAGGATGAAGGGGATCGCGGTCTCGGGCCAGACGATGATGTCTGGCTTCCGGCCGCCCTCCCTGGGCGCTTCGACAGATAGCCTGAGGTGTTTCTCGAAGATCGCTGCGCGGTCGCCATCGGTGTCCATCTTGGCTGTCTGGTCAATCATCGGCTGCACCAGGCGAACGACCGGGAGCTTGTCGGTGGCCGGCACGGCAGGCCCGGGGCTGCCATATAGCACGTAGGCTCCATAGCCAAGATGGGCCGCAAAGAGCAGCAGGGCGAGCGGGACGCCGACTCTCGCCCCCTGCTTGGTGCCGAGCAGGGCAGGTGCCGCAAAAATGAAGACGGAGAGCGCTGTGATCCCCATGATGCCGATGACATGTGCCGACTGCATCATAAGCGGCACCGGCGTCATCCCGTAGCCGATGGCGTTCCAAGGGAAGCCGGTAAAGAGGACGCTCCTTGCCCATTCCAAAAAGCCGAAGCTTGCCGCCAGTGCCGCAATCCGTCCGACGCCGTCAGACCAGACGATGCGGGCGAGCGTGGCCGCCGCTCCGTAGAAGATCGCAAGAACGGCCGGAAGACCGAAGATTGCCAGCGGCAGCGCCCAGGCAAACTCCTCGGCATCAATCATCAGGGCATGGCCGAGCCACCAGAGGCCGGCGACGAAGTAGCCGAAGCCGAACAGCCAACCGGTGAGGAAGGAGGGCCAGAGGCGCCCGACAATGCTGCTGTTTGGCGCGGCGGCGGCTCCATCGATAAGCCACACCAGCAGCGTGAAGGAAACGAACATCGCCGCAAAGAAGCCGATCGGCGGGAGAGCCAGAACGCCGAAGGCCCCCGCAAGGACAGTCAGCAGCACCCTCTTGAAACCCCAGGCCAGGATGATCCTGTCCGCAAGCCGCTCCATGCCCACTCCATCAAGCCGCGAATCAACTGAGGTCGCAGTCTTTCAAAAAAGCCGCCCCTTGTCGTGGTTTGCGGCGATCAGTTTGTCGTGGGGAGTTCGGCTTGCCGGTCGTCGCCATGGTCGGACCCGGATGCCCCGTCGCCGTCCGCCTTGACGCGGCGGCGGATCGCCTGGCGTTTGCGGGTAATGCGGACGCGCTTGATACGACGGGGGTCGGCGTCGAGAATGTGGAATTCGAAACCCGGGAGCGCCTGCACGACCTCGCCGCGCACCGGAATGCGCCCAAGTTCGGAGAAGATCAGTCCTCCCAGCGTATCGACCTCGTCGACCTGCTCGGCAATGTCGAAATCCGGCCCGATGGCTTCCGCGATCTCCTCGAGCTCGACGCGAGCATCGGCGACGAACATGTCTTCGGAGACCCGCTTGAACATCACTTCTTCGTCATCGTGCTCGTCGTCGATATCGCCGACGACCATCTCGACGATGTCCTCGTGCGAGGCAAGACCATCAGTGCCGCCGTATTCGTCGATGACAAGCGCCATCTGCGTCCGGTTCACCTGCATGCGGCGTAGCAAGTCAGAGGCGAGCATTGATGGCGGTACGAACAGGATCTTGCGGATGATCCCGGCCTCGGCGACCGTCTTCTGCAGGTCGACACGGGCAAGATCGAAATTCGGTTTGGCCGAACGCGGCATCTTCTGAAGGTGCTCCGGCGAAACCTCGACGATCGGCTGCGCCGCCTTGGCGGCCTTCGTGCTGCCTCGGCGCTTGTTGCGCGCCTGCTTGGCGACGTAGGAGAGAAGATCGCGGATATGCACCATACCGCGCGGGTCATCCAGCGTCTCGGCGTAGACAGGCATGCGAGAGCGGCCGGATTCCTCGAACAGGATCATCAGTTCACCGATGGTGATGTTCTGGTCCACTGCCTCGATATCGGCACGCGGCACCATGACGTCGGCGACGCGAACTTCGCGAAAGCGCAGGATGTTGTGCAGCATCGCCCGCTCATCGGGCGAAAAGACGTCGCCCTCGGCGGCGTCGGTCATGAGCGCATCGGCAAGGTCCTCACGAAGGCGCGAGCCTTGCTGCGGCCTCAGGATGCGTGCTGCGCGCGACCAGAAGGATTGGGATCGTCCGGACTGCCTGCTACTACTGCCACCTTCGTCTGAGGAGGATTGGTCGGCGGCGTCCTTGGCCTCGGTGGCCGGTCTCGTCGTAAAGTCGCTCATGGTTCCATTTTAAGGTCTTGACCCTCGTATGGGTCAGATAGGCCGAGTATCGCCAGAATGCGAGTCTCCAGCCCCTCCATTATCTCGGCTTCGGCATTATTATTATGATCGTAGCCGAATAGATGCAAGAATCCATGCACCAGAAGGTGCGTCAGGTGGTCGTCGACGCTCTTTTCAAGGTCGACAGCCTCACGCTCCACGGTTTCCCTGGCAATGATGATATCGCCGAGCATCGGTCCAGGCACCTTGCCCGGCCGAACCGGAAAGGCCGGAAACGAAAGCACATTGGTCGGTTTGTCCTTGCCGCGCCATTCCGCATTGATGTCCTGGATCGACGCATCGTCGGTGAAAACGATCGAGACTTCGGGCACCATTTTCGGAAAGGGTTGCTTCTCTGTCTCGCGAAGATAGGTCGCCGCCGTCTCCAGTACACGGTCCGCCAATGCGTGCAAGGCATCTTCGGAGGGCCAGTTGCCCTCTTCGATGCTGATCTGGATATCGAGTTCCGCCATCAGTCCTGCCGGATGACCTCTGCGGTTTCCGTCGCATAGGTGGCGTCGTAGGCCCTCACGATGCGCCCGACGAGCGGATGACGCACGACGTCGGTATCCTTAAAGCGGACGATCGAGATGCCCTCGACGCCGTTCAGCAGTTGCAGTGCCTCGACGAGACCGGATTTGACGCCGCGCGGCAGGTCGATCTGGCTCGGATCGCCGGTCACGATCATGCGCGAATTCTCGCCGAGACGCGTCAGAAACATCTTCATCTGCATCGACGTGGTGTTCTGCGCCTCATCGAGGATGACGGCAGCATTTGCCAGCGTACGACCGCGCATGAAGGCAAGCGGTGCGATTTCGATGACGCCGGCGGTAATCGCGCGGTCGACCTTGTCGGCCGGCATCATATCGTAGAGCGCGTCATAGAGCGGACGGAGATAGGGGTCGACCTTCTCCTTCATGTCGCCCGGCAGGAAGCCGAGGCGCTCGCCGGCTTCGACGGCCGGACGCGAAAGGATGATTTTCTCCACCACGCCACGTTCCAAAAGCTGGGCGGCGTGCGCAACGGCGAGATAGGTCTTGCCGGTACCGGCCGGACCGACGCCGAACACGAGCTCGGCCCGCTCGAGTGCCCTGAGATAGGCATCCTGGGTCGGCGTGCGGGCGATGATGGTCTTCTTGCGCGTAGAAACCTGGGCCATCGTCAGCTTGGCCTTCTTCTCCATCGTCGGCAGGCTCAGCTGATCGTCGGCGGCGACCGCCATGCGAATTGCGCCTTCGACGTCGGAACGTTCCACGCTGCCGCCCTTCTGGAGTTTCTCATAGAGATAGTCGAGCGTACGACGCGCCTGATTGGTGGTGACGATGTCCCCGGAGATGACAACGGAGTTGCCACGCGCTCGCGCGTCGATGTTCAGGCGCTCTTCGAGGAGCTTGAGGTTCTGGTCGAATTGACCAAACAGCTCGCTGGCGAACCGATTGTTCTCGAACGTCAGAATAAAGTGATTGGCGTCGCTCGCGATGCGTGGGTGGCGCGGTGAAGAAGAAACCAATTCTTGTCCGTTCAAGCGGTCGAGCTCCTTGGGTTAGACCTCAGCCTTTGCAATCTCGGCAAACAGGCTGTTGGTTCCGGTTCCGGTGATTCGCACTTTAATAATGTCACCGATTTGTGAGGCTTTTGCATCAACATTCACGGACTGAAGCCAAGGAGAACGGCCGATAAGTTGTTCTGGCATGCGGCCGGGCTTTTCAAGCAACAGTTCGATCGTCTTTCCGACGCAGGATTCGGCAAATTCCTGCTGCTGCTTCAGGAGAAGGGCCTGCAGGCGTTCGAGCCGTTCTGACTTGATCTCTTCCGGCACCTGATCCTTCAGTTCCGCACCGGGCGTACCCGGTCGAGTCGAGTATTTAAAGGAGAAAGCCTGTGCAAAGCGCACCTCTTCTACCAGGCGGAGTGTATCCTCAAAATCCTGCTCTGTCTCCCCCGGAAAGCCGACGATGAAATCGCCCGACAGTGCGATATCAGGACGAGCCGTCCGGATGCGCTCGATCAAGGTCAGGTATTCGGCTGCCGTGTGACGCCGGTTCATCGCTTTAAGGATACGGTCCGAACCCGCCTGAACCGGCAGGTGCAGATAAGGCATCAGCGCCCGCAGATCGCGATGCGCCTCAATCAGGCGATCGTCCATGTCGCGCGGATGACTGGTCGTATAGCGCAGGCGCGCAAGGCCGGGGATTTCGGCCAGCCGATAGAGCAAATCGCCAAGCGTCCACTCCTGGCCGTTGGACCCGGCGCCGTGCCAGGCATTAACGTTCTGGCCGAGCAACGTGATCTCGCGCACGCCGCCTTCGATGAGCCTCTCGGCTTCTTCGACGATCTGGCTCACCGGGCGCGACACTTCCGAGCCGCGCGTATAGGGCACGACACAGAAGGTGCAGAACTTGTCGCAGCCTTCCTGCACCGTCAGGAATGCGGTGACGCCGCGCGAGCGGATCCTGGTCCTGTCCGCGATCGGCAGATGCTCGAACTTGTCTTCGAGCGCATATTCGGTATCGACGATGCGCTGGCCTTCCTTGGCGCGGCGCAGCGCCTCTGGCAACCGGTGATACGTCTGTGGACCGATGACGACATCGACGGCTGGCGCGCGACGGAGAATTTCCTCGCCTTCGGCCTGCGCAACGCAACCGGCAACGCCGATCAAGAATTCGCGGCCCTCGCTGGTGCGCTTCTTTTTCATGTCGCGCAGGCGGCCGAGCGCCGAATAGACCTTCTCCGCCGCCTTCTCGCGGATATGACAGGTGTTGAGCAGTACGAGGTCGGCCTCCTCCATATCCTCGGTCGGCTCGTAGCCGTCGCGGGCAAGTGCATCGCTCATGCGCGTCGAGTCATAGACGTTCATCTGACAGCCGTAGGTCTTGATGAAAACCTTGCGGCTGTTGCTGCCATCGCGGAGATCGGTCTCCGGGGGCGAATGAAGGGCGCTGTCGTGGGTCATGGCGCGCTATTTAGTGGTTTTTGACGCGCGAGAAAAGGAAATCTTATCCCGCCTTCCAATGGCTTTCCATGTACATACGAAGAACGGCGTTCATCCGGGTCTGGTAGCCGCGTCCCTGCGATTTGAACCACTCCACGACATCAGCGTCGAATTTGGCGTTTACGGGGGCTTTTGGGGGCGGCATGCCAACGACAGCATCTGCCCATTCTGCCGCCGTATTGGAAGGATTTTCAGCGTCATGCTCTGCCATGCGCTCAATCTCGTCTTCCGTGAGGGCAGCCACACGCGCCCGATCCGTGCCCTTATTGATCGTGGATTTTGTCATAGTAGACTTTCCTTCCTTCACGACTTGCCTGGCGCACCGAGGCGAGGTTGTATTTTGCCGCCGCGTGGCGTGAAGGTGACGTTTGATCATACGATTCTTGAAATCGACCAGCGAATTATAACGCAATTCGCCATAGTCATGCGGACGGTCTTGGCGCGTGATCAGAAAACGATCGTCGAAGACCTCGTCGATATCCACAAAATCATAACCATGATTGGCGGCGTTCAATCCCTGTTTGCCATCGTCCCAGGTACATCTTGCAGTTTGTCCATCAACGAAACCTACACAATTATGTAGATTTCGCGATCCATGCTAGCTGGTAATTTTCCGCCCGCGCAGCGCCGCTGCCAGCATGCCGCGGATGCGCCGCGCGATCGCTGCGCTTGCGTGTTTGCGATTGGTATCCGGGCCGTATTCGACCGCCTCGCCAAAGCAGACATCCACCTCGAATGCGCCACATCGCAGCACATCCTTCAGGTGCGGCAACATCTCGACATCGCCGGGCCACGATGCCAGGGGGCGATGATACCGCCCCATCGGCAGGCCGTGGACGCCGGTATAGGCGACCGCAACGGGCTGAACGATGACGATGCCGGTTGGCGATGCCGGCACAGCCATCGCCGCCGCGCCGAAGAGCGAGGATTTGACGTCGAGTAGGCGGTTGCCGTCAGACGTCGTGCCTTCCGGAAAAAGCACGACGATCTCGCCATCCGCCATCCGGGCGGCGATCTCGTTTGCCTGGTGGCCGGTCCTGCGCTTTTCCTCGCGGACGACGAAGACGCTTTTCTGAAGCCTGGCAAGCGTCCCGAAGATCGGCCAGTCTCGGACCTCGACCTTGGCGATGAAAGCGACGTCGGCGACCGCCGAGAGCACCATGATGTCCATCCAGGAGGAGTGGTTGGCACACAACATCAAGGGTCTGTGCGTTTCCATCTTGCCGTGGACACGGATGCGGATGCCGAGACAGTAGCAGACGATGCGGTGCCAGATGCGCGGCAGCCGGCGCCGGAGCTTCCAATCGAAGCGCAGGGCCATCAGCTGCCAGGGCATGAGCAGGAGGCTGGCGACAAGGATGACGATACCGGCAAGGGCGACGCGCAGCCCGGCGATCAACTCGAACACTCCGCGGCGGCACTCATGAGCTCAGGGTTCGTCCTTCTTGAGCGGAATGCCGTAGAGCTCCAGCCGGTGGTCGACCAGCTTGAAGCCGTGCTCGCGGGCTATCCGCTCCTGGAGCGCTTCGATCTCGGGCGAGCGGAATTCGATGACGACTCCGGTCTTCAGATCGATCAGGTGGTCATGGTGTTCCTCCGGCACCGTCTCATAGCGCGAACGGCCGTCACGGAAGTCATGGCGGGCGATGATGCCGGCATCCTCGAACAGCTTGACCGTGCGGTAGACCGTGGAGATCGAGATCTTCGCATCGACCTTCACCGAGCGGCGATAGAGCTCTTCCACGTCGGGGTGATCTTCGGACTCTTCGAGAATGCGCGCGATGACGCGGCGCTGCTCGGTCATGCGCATGCCGCGTTCTGTGCAAAGCTCCTCAAGGGTCTTGGCCACGTCAGTCATGAGCCGCCTTCCGATCGTCAACGTTCCGCAACGGAACTAGCGAAGAACGCGCTTCATGACAAGCGCCGTGGAAACGGCGCCGTTCGCATCCTTGTAGTATCCACGACGTTCGCCCACCTTCTCGAAGCCGAGCTTGCGGTAGAGGCCGAGCGCGGCGGCGTTTCCGTCGTCGACCTCAAGGAACATGCTCTCGCCACCGCGCAGCTTCGCCTCGCGCATCGCTGCCTGCATCAGCCGCCAGCCGAGACCGGCCCGCGCCACCTTCGCCTGCACGGCGATCGCCAGGATTTCCGCCTCGCCGGCGACCTCGCGGGCAAGGACGAATCCCGGCAGCGGCTTCTTCAGGAAAGCATTGGTCTGGCGTGCCACGAAGCCGAAGACATTGCCTTGCGTCAGCAGGCTGTAGAACTCACCATCGCCCCACGGGCGGGCAAAGCGTTCGCCATGCAGGACCGCGACCGAGCGGCAGTCGTCGCTGTCCATCGCGACGATTTCGAATTCCGGCTTCAGCGTCAGATAGGATTCCAGCATGGTCATACTCGCGCAATCGCGAACCCGGCCTGCGGCTTGGCGTCAGGTCCGCGCAGATAAAGAGGTTTCGGCTTTCCGGAAGAGGTCTCGGCGGCAGCGCCGAGGCGCGCCACGATGGAAATCGGGCAGTGATTGGCGTGTTCGCCGGTCGCGTCCGGTTTGAGCAGTGGGGTCGCCGAGCCGGCAACAGCACCATCGAATTCCGCGGCAAACGCCTGCGCTTCCTCGATTGTCACGGCACGCGCCTCATCAATCGGGTTCCCGCCGGAATCGAAGGTTTGCAGATAGATCTCGTTGCGCTTGGCATCCATCGCAGCAAGCACCGGTTGGCCCGGCGACCGTTGCCGTTCCGCCTCCGCCATGACCGCGAGCGTCGTCACGCCAACGGCGGGAACAGCGAGGGACAGCGCAAACCCACGGGCAGCTGCCACGCCGACGCGAATGCCGGTGAAAGAGCCGGGTCCGACCGTGACGGCGATGCGCTCGACGGCGGAAAGAGTGATGCCCGCCTGGTCCAGCGCGCGATCTACGATCCCCATCAGATGCTCTGCATGCCCCTTGCCGATCATGTCCGATGCCTCCCCCAGCACCGTATCCCTGCCGCTGTCATAGAGAGCGGCAGCGCAATCCACACCTGCGGTGTCGAGCGCCAGTATGATCATGGCATCAATTTCCGAATAAAGCGTTCCTGACTGTCCATACATCGTGGCACCGCGTTTGCAAACGCTGCGCCATGGCGATTTCAGGTCCAGGTCGTCAGACGGCTTCGACTTCCTGCACTTCCGGAACGAAATGACGCAGCAAATTCTGTACGCCGTGCTTAAGCGTTGCCGTCGAGGACGGGCAGCCGGCGCACGAACCCTTCATGTTGAGGTAGACCTTGCCGTCCTTGAAGCCGCGGAAGGTGATGTCGCCGCCATCCTGGGCGACGGCCGGGCGGACCCGCGTTTCCAGCAGTTCCTTGATCGTCAGGACGATCGATTCATCGCCCTCATCGAAGAACTCGCCACCGGCATCGAGATCCTCGGAAAGGATGGATGCGTCACCCATGACCGGCTTGCCGGACATGAAGTGCTCCATGATCGAGCCGAGAATCGCTGGCTTCAGGTGCTGCCACTCCTGATCTTCCTTGGAAACGCTGATGAAGTCGTAGCCGAAGTAGACGCCGGTCACACCGGGGATTTCGAAAAGACGAGCGGCGAGCGGCGATGCCTGGGCCTCGTCAACGCTGAGGAACTCGGCAGTGCCGCTTTCCATGACGACCCGGCCCGGCAGGAACTTCTGCGTGGCGGGATTCGGCGTGGCTTCGGTCTGAATAAACATCTCGTTCTCCGTGCGGCAGGCATTTCGCCCGGGCCGTCTTTAGAATTCTTCAAAAGAGAAAATAAGCCGATTGGCGACTCTATTCAAGAGACCTGCACTCAAGAAAAGACGTCATGCCAGCGCGTCGAGTTCCTCGTCCGTCAATGTATCGGGAAGCACGGTGACGGGGATGGGAAAGGCAGCGCCACGACCGGCGACGGACGAAACCAGCGGTCCCGGCCCCTCCTTCGCGGAGCTGGCGGCAAGGACGAGGATCGCGATATCCCGGTCTTCCTCGATTTCGGCGTTGATCTGCTCGGCCGCACTTCCTTCGCGGATGACGATCTCCGGCTCGATGCCGATCGTCTCGCGCACCAGCTGCGCCGATTTCGCAACGACCGCCTCGGCTGCCTCCCGCGCCTCGGCCCGCATGATCTCTTCCACGCCCAGCCACTGCTGAAAGTCGCCTTCCGGGATCACGTAGACGAGCACGAGGCCGCCATTGGAGTTTTTCGCACGCCGGCCTGCATAATGGACGGCGCGCTGGCATTCGGGCGTGTCATCGATGACCGCCATGAATTTGCGGCGATGGCCTTCGAGCCGGGAGAGTCGTTTTGATACCATGGCGCAGACTCTGACACGCGATCCTGAGAATTTGCAAGTCCTCGTTTTGCCCCGATCGTTCGCCGGGAAAGCGAAGGGATCAGGCGGGCACGAGGCCATAAAGCAGCATGATTTCCTTTACATGCTCGATGTCGGGCTTGCCGACGACGTTCATCGCCGAGGCGATTTCTTCGAAGTAGCGACGGCCGATCAGTCCGGGTGTCATGGTGATGAGGACACGGGCGGTTTCAGCATGCAAATTCTCATGGATGTGTACGAAGCCGCGTGGAATGAACACCGTCTCACCCGGGTGCACCTCGTGCTTCTTCCCGTCGATGGTGGTCGTCATCGTTCCGGATATTCCGTAGATCACCTCGTCCACTTCGCGGTGGAAATGCGCAACCGGCACTCTGGCTTGCGATGGCACGACGAACTCGAACATCACGAGGCTCTCCGAACTCTGATCCTCGTCGATCAGGAACCGGACTTCCATGGTGCCGATTTGGATGAGCCTGCGATCACGCATCAGAGCCTCCAACGGGTGCGATGAGAGTACGCTGAGGTCCCCGGTTCGACAAGTGCGGGCGGCCTTGGCCGCCCGCACAAAGTATCAGTAGAGGAAGCCGACGATGTCGCGGACTTCCTTCATGGTGACTTCGGCGCGTGCCCTTGCGCGCTCGCCGCCGTTGCGCAGGATCGCGTCGATGTGGCTCGTATCGCTCATCAGGCGGCGCATCTCGGCGGTGATCGGTGAGAGAACGGTGACGGCCAGATCGATCAGTGCCGGCTTGAACACCGAAAACTGCTGGCCGCCGAATTCGGCGAGCACTTCCGCCTTCTTCCTGTCGGCGAGCGCTGCGTAGATGCCGACGAGATTGTCAGCCTCGGGGCGACCCTTCAGGCCGTCGAGCTCCCCAGGCAAGCCTTCCGGGTCGGTCTTGGCCTTGCGGATCTTCTTCGAAATCGCGTCCTCGTCGTCCATCAGGTTGATGCGCGATAGATCGGACGGATCGGACTTCGACATTTTCTTGGTGCCGTCGCGCAGCGACATGACGCGCGGGGCAGGACCATCGATGAGTGGCTCCACCATCGGGAAATACGCATGCACCGGTTCGTTGCCAACGGTGATGTCGATGCCGTAGCCTGCCTTGCGGATGTGCTCCGCATAGTCGAGGTTGAATTTCATCGCGATGTCGCGGGCAAGCTCCAGATGCTGCTTCTGGTCGTCGCCGACAGGAACATGGGTTCCGCGGTAGACCAGAATGTCGGCGGCCATCAGGCTCGGATAGGCGTAGAGGCCGAGCGAGGCCTGCTCGCGGTCCTTGCCGGCCTTGTCCTTGAACTGCGTCATCCGGTTCATCCAGCCGATGCGCGCGACGCAATTGAAGATCCAGGCCAGCTCCGCATGCTGCGGCACGGCCGATTGATTGAAAACGATATGCTTTTCCGGGTCGATGCCTGACGCGATGAAGGCGGCTGCGATCGAACGGATCTGGTTCGGCATGTCCTCGTGCACCAGCTGCGCCGTCAGCGCATGCATGTCGACGACGCAGTACATGCAGTCGTTGCCGTCCTGCAGCGCCACGAACTTGCGGATCGCGCCGAGATAATTGCCGAGATGGAGATTTCCTGTCGGCTGGACGCCGGAGAAGACGACTTTCTTGAATTCGCGCATTCTGTCCTCGATTAGGCTTGTGGAGGGCCCCAGGGCCAACGGCCCATGTTGCTAACGTCGCGGCTTATGCACGTGGGAGGGGCAGCAATCAAGGGGCTCTCAGTGGTTGCCTGTCAGCCGGGACATTGCTCCACGCGCACCTCATCCTTCACGCGGCCTCGTCGCCCGTCGTTTGACCATGCCTGCTTATTCGGACCGGCCGCTGAAAATTGCCGCGTAGGAGTAGAGTTATATGGCGCTTCCCCTGGGGACCTTTTGTGCCGCATTGGCACGTCCAGAGCTCAACTCGGCGAAGCACGCCTCCGTATCCGGAGGGAGACCAACTCCTGCGAACCCCGAGAGAACATACGTCGTTCTCCCACACCCAGCGCCGATCCCGCCTCGCCGCAACGCCTTGCGGTGTATCCGATGCCGGGACGGGGTGATTTTAGATGTGGGTTCGGCGAGCGGGGACAATCGCGGCAAATTTCCGCTAAGCCACTGACTTTGCTCATCTGCGCTAACATCTTCATCCCCTTGGTCGCTGAGATTGCTCATCTGCGCGAACACCAACATCCCACCTCCTTCCCGTCACAAGCACAGGAATGAGGGCAGGAAAGTGGAGGTGTCGCGGTGAAGGAGGGGCACCGGTGACGCCTAACGGTGTATCCGAAGACGGAGCGGAGAAGATCGGTTTGAATTTTTCTGTGAATTTTCTAATTCAATTTTAATTGTTCGGTAATTTATACTTCTTTTTAGGTATATTGAATTTATCAAATCGACGTAAATAAGGGGGTAGACGACTTGTAGTCGGTATTAAATTTCACAAAAAGGCCATTTTTTGGGAATGCGTTTCCGTCCGCAAATATGAGCATCGGACTTTGCCGATGCCGTTCTCGGGGGAAATAACCATGCACACTGCATTTTCCATCGCGATTGCCGGTCTTTTCAGCCTTTCCTGCTTTGACGGCGCTGGTGCCCAGAACGTGCGTAAACTTTCTATCGGACCTCTGAAAAATCCGCAGGCCGTTGCCTACACCTTGCAAACCGTCAGCGTGCGAGCGAGTTGCTTTCCGCCGCAACTGAGGGGAATTTTAGTCTATATCGCCATGAGGACAGGGCGCCGGCCGCTGGTCACATCGGGCTTCCGACCGCATTCGGGACGGTCGCATTCGCAGCACCGCAACTGCGCCGCCGCCGATATCCGCGTACCGGGGGTCTCCGATCGAACGATCGTCGCGATCGCTGCCGAGGCGCCGGGCATCGGCGGCATCGGCCGCTACTGCAACGGGATCGTTCATGTCGATGTCGGCCCGAAACGGCGGTGGGTTTACTGCTAGGGCAATTCCAGAAAAAGCGCGTAGCGGTTTTGCGTACGGGTATCCGGCTTTCGCGCTAAATCCAGCTATAAACTCATGATCTAGATCAGGATTCAGATGTCAGGTCGATCAGGCCTGACATCATCCTGTTCTAGCCGTCGGTCTTTACAGCGGGCTTGCGGTTGAGGTTGCGCCGGATCATGCCGAGGTTTGCGCCGCCGATCAGGAACGCGGTCGCGAAATAGACGACCATCGCAATGGCGATCAACAGGCCGAGCGTGCCGACCTTCGTCAAAAGCGATGCGCTGGAAGCGAGCGACGGTTCCCAGCGGTGCTGCAGATACATGATCACCCCGCCCATGACCGCTGCCGAAACGACGAGAAGGGCGGCGCGGCGCGCAAGCGCCCCTTCCCAGGCGAGGTGGCCGCGACGCAACAGCGTCCCGAACAGCAGTACGGTGCTGATCCAGCCTGCCGTCGCCTCGGCAACGGCGATGCCGGGTGCGCCCAGATGCGGAAACAGCGTCAGTGCCGTGGCGCAGTTGACGGCGACGGCGACGGCCGAAAACCGCATCGGCGTTTTGGTGTCCTCGCGGGCGTAGAAGCCCGGCTGCAATGCCTTGATCAGCACGAAAGCGGGCAGGCCGATACCGTATATCGCCAGAATGGAGCCGACGATCGCGGTGTTTTCCTGATGGAACGCGCCGCGCTCGTAGAGCACGCGGATGATTTCGTCGGAGAGAATCCAGAGCGCGAAGGCCGCCGGGATCGTCAGGAACAGGACGAACTCGATCGAGCGGTTCTGCAGGTTTCCCGCCTCGCGCAGATGGCCGCCCTTGAGCGCCCGGGCGAGTTCCGGCAAAAGCACCACGCCGACGGCCACGCCGACGACGCCGAGCGGAAGCTGATAGATGCGGTCGGCATACTGCAGCGCCGCAATGGCGCCCTCGCGGCTGGACGCGATTGCCTGGCCGATCATCTGGTTGATCTGCGTGATGCCGCCCGTGACAGCCGCCGGGATAGCGAGGATGAGCAGCCGTTTGACGTTGGGCGTGAAGCGCGGGAAGCGAAGCCCGATGCTCATGCCCGCGTGGAGGACGCCGAAATAGACGACCGCAAGCTGCAGCACGCCCGCTATGAGCACGCCCCAGGAGAGATACCACGCGGTCGCCAGCGGTTCCGCGCCGGTGTAGAGCGCATAGAACAGCGCGCCGATCATCACGACGTTGAGGAAAACAGGTGCAATCGCCGCTGCGAAGAAATGATGCAGCGAATTCAGCATACCGCTCATCATCGCCGTCAGCGACATGCACATGAGGTAGGGGAACATCACCGCCGCCATGCGCACGGTGATGTCGAACTTATCAGGATCGTTGGTGAAGCCCGGCGCGATGACAAAGCGCACCAGAAGCGGCATCGCCAACTCCATGACGATGGTGATGAGCAGCAGCACCGAAAACAGAACGCCGAAGACTTCCTCGGAAAACCGCTTGGCCCCGTCGATACCGTTCGCCTCGATTTCCTTGGCAAACAGCGGCACGAAGGCGGCGTTGAACGCGCCCTCGGCAAATAGCCGGCGGAACAGGTTCGGAAAACGGAAGGCGGCATAGAAGACGTCGGCCATCGGGCCGGTGCCGAGCGCGGCCGCCATCAGCGTTTCACGGGCAAAGCCGAAGATGCGGCTGCCGAGCGTGGCGCCGCCGACGGTGGCGAATTTCTTGACAAGGCTCATGCGTACAGGCTCATGCGGTTGAATCCGCTTTCTTTTCAGTCGGGTCGCCGCTGCGTTGCGTGGTCGCCGGCGCGATGATGCCGGAGGGCATGCGCTCGCGCAGCTCGTCCTGCTCCTCAGCCATGACGGCCTTCATCCGTGCGGTGATGTTGGATCGCTTGCTGTCGCCGGAAATCTTCTGGCCGACAAGGTCGGTGACGTAGAAGGTGTCGATCACCTTCTCGCCGAAGGTGGTAATGCGAGCCGACTGGATGTCGAGCGACAGGTCGGAAAGCACGGCGGTCACCTCGGACAGCAGGCCCGGCCGGTCGAGGCACTCGATCTCGATGACGGTGAACTTGTTCGACAGGCTGTTGGAGATGTTGACCGATGGCGGAATGACGAAGGCCTTGCTCTTCCTGCGGTTCTTTGCGCGGGTGGCAATCACCTCGGGCAGGCGCTTGCGGCCGGAAAGAACGTCCTCGATCATCCGCCCGATGGTGCCGGCCCGACGCAGCTCGTCGGCGTCGTCCTTGAACTCGCGGCTGACGTGGATCGTATCAAGCGCGCGCCCGTCCGAGGTCGTGAAGATCTGCGCATCGACGATGTTGGCACCGGCGGCAGCGCAGGCGCCGGCGATGACGGCAAGCAGGCGCGGATGGTCGGGCGAGAGCACGGTGATCTCGGTTATGGCATGGAAGCTGTCGGTGCGCACCATCGTCGCCAGCGCCTGGCCCGACTTGTCCGCCTGGCGGATGAAGCCGGCGTGACGCACCTGGTCTTCCAGCGGCACCGAAAGCAGGTAGGGCTGGTAGTGCAGCGCGCTGTAGGTCTTGCGGTCCTCCTGGCTCCAGTCGGACAGCGCGTTGAACAGCGCTTCGGCCGCGGAGTTGGCACGCTCCTTGCGGGAGACCTCGGAGAATCCGCCGGCGAGCAGTAGCTCGGTCTCGTAATAGAGCGTGCGCAGAAGCTGGCCCTTCCAGCCGTTCCAGACGCCTGGACCGACGGCGCGTATGTCGCAGATCGTCAGGATCAGCAGCATCTTCAGCCGGTCGAGCGACTGCACCCGGTCGGCGAAGTCGGTGATCGTCTTGCGGTCGGTGAGGTCGCGGGTCTGGGCGACCATGGACATCGTCAGATGTTCCTCGATCAGCCAGACGACCGTCTCCGTCTGTTTCTGCGACAGCCCGAAGCGGGCGCAGAGTTTGCGGGCGACGCGCGCACCGGCGATCGAATGATCCTCCTGGCGGCCCTTGGCGATATCATGCAGCAGGACGGCGACATAGAGTGCCTCGCGGTCTTCGATCCCGGGCATCAGCTTGTTGGCAAGCGGGTGCAGGTCGTCGGCATTGCCCTTGTCGATCTCCGACAGAACGTCGACCGTGCGGATCAGATGCTCGTCCACCGTATAGTGGTGGTACATGTTGAACTGCATCATGGCGACGATCTTGCCGAACTCGGGGATGAAGCGGCCGAGCACGCCGGCCTCGTTCATGCGCCTCAGGATCAGCGCCGGATCGCGCTTGGAGGTGAGGATCGACATGAAGAGGCGGTTTGCCTCCTCGCCTTCCCGAAGAGCACTGTCGATCAGGCTCAACGACCGCGTGACGCGCTTCAGCGCATCCGGGTGGAACTCCAGCCCGTTGATATCGGCAACATGGAACAGGCGGATGATGTTGACGGGATCGTGCTTGAACACGTCGGGGCTGGCGAGCGCGATGCGGCCGCGATCCTCCATGAAATCGGTGCTGCCGGCAATCTTGCGGCTGCGATGGGCAAAGCGGCTGATGACGCCCGACAGCCCAGGCGTCGACTTTGCCTGCTGGTCTTCGAGCGCCGCGCAGAGGATGCGGGTGAGATCGCCAACGTCCTTGGCCACCAGGAAGTAGTGTTTCATGAAGCGCTCGACGGCCGAAAGGCCGGGGCGCGAATGATAGCCGAGGGCTTCGGCGATCTCGCGCTGGATGTCGAAGGAGAGGCGTTCCTCCGCCTTGCCGGTCAGGAAATGCATGTGGCAGCGCACGGCCCAGAGGAAATCGTCGGCCTTTTCGAACAGCCGGTATTCATGCTTGGAGAGAACGCCGACAGCTACGAGCTCGGCCGTGTCGCGGACGTGGTAGTAGTATTTCGAGATCCAGAAAAGCGTGTGCAGGTCACGCAGTCCGCCCTTGCCCTCCTTGACGTTCGGCTCGACGAGATAGCGCGTGTCGCCAGCCTTGCGGTGGCGCTCGTCGCGCTCAGCAAGCTTGGCGGCGATGAATTCGGGGCCGGTGCCAGTGACGATTTCCTTGTCGAAGCGCGTTTCGAGGTCCGTCTCCAGCGACTTCAGGCCGCAGATGAAACGCATCTCCAGGATCGCAGTGCGGATCGTCATGTCGGACTTGGAAAGCGCGATGCATTCTTCCAGCGTGCGGGTCGCATGCCCGACCTTGAAGCCCATGTCCCAGAGGACATAGAGCATAAACTCGACAGCCTTGTGGGTTTCTTCCGCCGGCTTCGGCTGGAACAGGAAGAGAAGGTCGATGTCGGACCCGGGCGCCAGCGTATCGCGGCCGTAGCCGCCGACGGCTGTCACCGCGAACTTGTCTTTCTGTGCCGGAAAGACATACGCCGTCGCGAATCCGTAGAGAACGGTGATGATCTGGTCCTGCAGCCAGGAGATCCGGCGCGCACAATTGAGGCCGCTGCCGTCGACGGAGAGGAGTTCCCGCGCCTTGTCGCGACCTTCGCTGCTTGCCTTCTTGAGAATGGCGAGCAGATCCGAACGCATGACATCGGGCTGGTGCCGATTGGCCTCGGCCACGGCGTCGCACATCTGTCGCAGATAGGCCGCGTCGAGGATATCTGAGAAATCGATGGTGCTCGTCATCGCCATGCGCAGGGCGGCTTCCTGTTCGCGCGGCGCGACCGCGTTCTGGTCCGCCTCTCGTTTCGTCTGCATGCGCTATAGCCTCTTTACCCCGTGTTTGACACGGGCTTTCATACTGCAAGAACCTTTAATTTTGGCGAAAAGGTGGTGTCCTCCTCCGTCTCGGGGAGAAGGCGGCCACGTCACCGCGATCAGGCCGCGAATTGTGCCTTCATGGAATAGAGGACCTGGCGTGTTTCGCTGGCGATTTCGTCGAGGGTCTGCTTGTCGCATTCGCGGTATCCGGCCTTGGCAATCGCCAGCGCGAGATCGGAGATGACGGCGCAGCAACGGGTAATTTCCAGCATTCCACAGGGCGAGGCCCATCCGCGTGGATTGCCGTGCTCGTCTGCAAGCCGTAGCGCTTCGACGGCAGTGAAGATGTTGGCGAGAATCTGCGTCTCATGCAGGAGGCGGTCCAGGAACATCGTCTAACCCTGCTTCAGCTTCTTCTTCAGATCGTACAGCGCATCCAGCGCCTCGCGCGGCGTCATGTCATCCAGGCTCATGCTTTTCAGCGCTTCGTCGACTTTCGACGGCCCGCGTGCAGCGTCTTCGCGCCGCACCGCCACCTGGAACAGCGGCAGGTCGTCGATCAGCTGGCTCGCCGGGTTCTTGCGGTCAGCATCTTCGAGCCGGGTCAGCACATCGCGGGCGCGCGCCACGACCGAGGCCGGCAGACCGGCGAGACGGGCGACCTGGATGCCGTAGGAGCGGTCGGCCGCTCCGGGTCCGACCTCATGCAGGAAGATGACGTCGCCGTCCCACTCCTTCACGCGCATCGTCGCGTTCGACAGCCGCGCAAGCTTTTCCGAAAGTACGGTCAATTCATGGAAATGTGTGGCGAAAAGTCCGCGGCAGCGGTTCGCTTCGTGCAGATGCTCGACCGAGGCCCAGGCGATGGAAAGGCCGTCGAACGTCGCAGTCCCACGGCCGATTTCGTCGAGGATGACAAGCGACCGCTCGGTCGCCTGGTTGAGGATCGCCGCCGTCTCGACCATCTCGACCATGAAGGTCGAGCGCCCGCGCGCCAGATCGTCGGACGCGCCGACGCGCGAGAACAGTCGATCGACGATGCCGATATGGGCTGATGCCGCAGGCACGAAGGATCCCATCTGCGCGAGGATCGAGATCAGCGCGTTCTGCCGCAGGAACGTCGACTTGCCGCCCATGTTGGGACCGGTGAGCAGCCAGATTGCCCCGTCCTTGCCGTCGGCAACCGGCGAGAGGTCGCAATTGTTGGCAACGAACGGACCGGAGGACTGGCGACGCAATGCCTGCTCGACGACGGGATGCCGTCCGCCCTCGATCGCGAACATCTTTGAGCCGTCGACAACCGGGCGGCAGTAGGCTTGCTCGTCTGCCAGCAATGCGAGCCCGGCTGCGACATCGACGATGGCGAGTGCCCGGGCGCCTGTCTTGATCGCCTCCGCTTCGGCAACGACGGCCGACGTCATTCGGTCGAAGGCCGCGAGTTCGATGGAAAGCGCCCGATCGGCTGCATTGGCGATTCGGCTTTCGAGATCCGCAAGCTCGGTCGTCGTGAAGCGCATCGCATTCGCCATCGTCTGGCGATGGATGAAGCGGGCCTTGGCTTCCTGTGTATCCGTCATCGGCCCGGCATTGCCGGCGGTCACCTCGATGAAGTAGCCGAGCACATTGTTGTGCTTGATCTTCAGCGACTTGATGCCGGTCTCGTCGGCATACTGCAGCTGCAGGCCGGCGATCACCCGGCGCGATTGATCGCGCAGTGCCCTGACCTCGTCGAGCTCGGCGCTGGCGCCGTCGCGCAGAAAGCCGCCGTCGCGTTTGAGAAGCGGCAGCTCGTCGCCCAGCGTTTCAAAAAGCAGTTGCGACAGATCGGATGGCAAGGCGCGCAGCCCGCCCAGCGCCTGCGCCAGTTCCTCCGGCAGCAGCGCGCCGCCCAGCAGCTCGGCCACGTCGGCAGCGGCCATCAAGCCCTGGCGGATCGCCGCCAGATCGCGCGGTCCGCCGCGATCGAGCGCAAGGCGCGATAGCGCCCGCGGCATGTCGGGCACATGCTTCAGATGATCGCGCAGGTCGCCGCAGAGCGACGGCTCCTCGATGAGGAAGCCGATCGAATCCAGCCGCTCGTTGATGCGGGCGGGATCCGTCAGCGGCGACATCAGCCGCTCGGCGAGCAGCCGCGCCCCGCTGCCGGTGACGGTGCGGTCGATCGCCTTCAGCAGCGAGCCGTTGCGATCGCCGGACAGCGTCCGGGCAAGCTCGAGGTTCGCGCGCGTCGCCGGATCGATGAAGAGGGTCGAGGCCGCACTTTCCCGCTCCGGCTTGCCGAGCGGTGGCCGTTCAGCGATCTGCGTCTTCTCGACATAGGCGACGGCCGCGGCAGCCGCCGCGAGCTCGGCTCGCGAGAAAGTGCCGAAACCGTCTAGCGTCGAGACGCCGAAGTAGCGCGCAATGCGGCCCTCCGCCGTGGCGCTGTCGAACAACACGGAAGGCTGCGGAACGGCCGTGCGCCCGAGAACGTCGAAGACCGGCTTCAGCTCGGGATCGTGAAACATCGTGTCCGGCAGGATCAGCTCGCGCGGGTCGATCCGCAGGATATCGGCCAGCAGCCGCGACGCCTCGGTCTCTGCGAGGCGGAAGACGCCGGTGGAAATGTCGATCCAGGCCAGGGCCATCAGCGGCTCGGACGCGCCGCGAATCCGGGTAAGCGCCATCAGATAATTCGATTCCGAAGGCGAAAGCAGCTTTTCCTCGGTGATCGTGCCCGGCGTCACCAGCCGGACGACGTCGCGCTTGACGACCGATTTGGCGCCGCGCTTCCTGGCTTCCGCCGGGTCCTCGATCTGCTCGCAGACCGCGACGCGGAAGCCGAGCCCGATCAGCTTCTGCAGGTAGTCGTCGGCCGCGTGCACGGGAACGCCGCACATGGGGATGTCCTGCCCCATGTGCTGGCCGCGCTTGGTCAGCGTGATGCCGAGCGCGCGGGATGCTTCCAGTGCATCCTCGAAGAACAATTCGTAGAAGTCGCCCATGCGGTAGAACAGCAGCGAGTCAGGGTTGTTGGCCTTGATCTCGATGAATTGCTCCATCATCGGCGTCGCCGAGGCGCGACTTTCCTCCGTTGCGAGCTCGGCAGCCGAAAAGGCTTCGTGTCTGGAGTCCATTCGTTCGTTCACGGAGGTGCAGTTTTTCCCAAAAAAGAGGTGCCAACCCTATCCGCCCGCCGCTATAGATGACAACCGCGATTGAGGAAGAGCAACGCGTCACCCACAGGACGTTGGAGGAAAAATGCCCGATACCGAGAAGAAGCAACGGCCGCTGGCGTCCGTGACCGATAGCGAAGCGCTCGAATTTCATGCGATGGGACGGCCGGGGAAGCTTGAAATCACCCCGACCAAGCCGATGGCGACGCAGCGTGACCTGTCGCTTGCCTATTCGCCTGGCGTGGCCGTTCCGGTGAAGGCGATCGCCGCCGACCCGGCGACCGCCTACGACTATACGACGCGCGGCAACATGGTGGCGGTCATCTCGAACGGCACGGCGATCCTCGGCCTCGGCAATCTCGGGGCATTGGCGTCGAAGCCGGTCATGGAAGGCAAGTCGGTGCTCTTCAAGCGCTTTGCCGACGTCGATTCCATCGATCTCGAAGTTGATACGGAAAATGTCGACGAATTCATTAACTGCGTGCGCTTCCTCGGCCCGTCCTTCGGCGGCATTAATCTCGAAGACATCAGGGCGCCCGATTGCTTCATCATCGAGCAGCGCCTGCGCGAACTGATGGATATCCCGGTTTTCCACGACGACCAGCACGGGACCGCGATCATTGCCGCGGCCGGCCTTATCAACGCACTGGAATTGACCGGCCGCGACCTGAAGACGACCAGGCTCGTCTGCAACGGCGCAGGGGCCGCTGCAATCGCCTGCGTCGAACTCATCAAGGCATTGGGCTTTGCGTCCGAGAACATCACGCTCTGCGACACCAAGGGTGTGATCTATCAAGGCCGCACCGAAGGCATGAACCAGTGGAAGTCGGCGCATGCGGTCAAGACCAAGGCGCGGACCCTCGAGGAAGCCATGAAAGGCGCCGATGTCGTCTTCGGCCTCTCGCAGAAGGGTGCCTTCTCCGACACGATGATCCGCTCGATGGCCGAGCGGCCGATCATCTTTGCCATGGCCAATCCCGATCCGGAAATCACCCCTGAGGAAGTGGCCGGCATCCGCGACGATGCCATCATGGCGACGGGCCGATCCGACTATCCGAACCAGGTCAACAATGTCCTCGGTTTCCCCTATATCTTCCGCGGCGCGCTTGATGTCCGCGCCACGACGATCAACGACGAGATGAAGATCGCCGCCGTCAAGGCGCTGGCCAGCCTGGCGCGCGAGGACGTTCCCGACGATGTCGCAGCCGCCTACCAGGGCAATCGTCCGCGCTTCGGCGCGCAGTACATCATCCCGGTTCCCTTCGATCCGCGGCTGATTTCGGCGATCCCGGTCGCGGTTGCACAAGCTGCGATCGACAGCGGCGTTGCCCGCAAGGTGATCGCCGATATGGCCGGCTACGCCCGTGAACTCTCGGCCCGCCGCGATCCGATCGCCTCGACGCTGGCAAGCCTCTACGAGCGTGTGCGCCGCCGCCCCAAGCGGCTTGTGTTTGCCGAGGCGGAAGAAGAGCAGGTGATGCGCGCGGCGCTCTCCTATGCCAACCAGGAACTTGGCACGGCGATCCTGCTCGGCCGCGAGGACCTGATCCGCGCGACAGCCGAGCGCGCCGGCATCGATCTCAACCGCCCCGGCCTTGAGATCGTCAACGCCCGCATTTCGACCCGCGTCGAGGCCTATATCGATTATCTCTATGCACGCCTGCAACGCAAAGGCTACCTGCATCGAGATGCGCAGCGCCTGATCCATAACGACCGCAACCATTTCGCCGCCTGCATGGTGGCGCTCGGCGATGCGGATGGCATGGTCACCGGCATAACCCGCAACTATTCGACTGCGCTGGACGACGTCCGCCGCTGCATCGACATGAAGCCGGGGCATCGGGTGATTGGCGTTTCCATTGCGCTCTGCCGCGGCCGCACCGTCTTCGTTGCCGATACCGCCGTCCACGACATGCCGTCTGCTGAGGAGTTGGCCGATATCGCTGTCGAAGCTGCGGGTTTCGCGCGTCGCATGGGCTATCAGCCGCGCGTCGCCATGCTTGCCTACTCCACTTTCGGCCATCCGTCGGGTGAGCGCTCGGAGCGGGTGCGCGAGGCGGTCAACATCCTCGACAAGCGCCGGGTCGATTTCGAGTATGACGGCGAAATGGCGGCGGACGTGGCCTTGAACCGCAAGGTCATGGAGCAGTACCCGTTCTGCCGCCTGTCCGGCCCGGCAAACGTGCTCGTCATGCCGGCCTTCCATTCCGCATCGATCTCCACGAAGATGCTGCAGGAACTCGGCGGCTCGACCGTCATCGGCCCGATCCTCGTCGGTCTCGACAAGGCCGTGCAGATCACCTCGATGGGCGCGAAGGATTCCGACATCGTCAACATGGCGGCAATCGCAGCCTACACGGCGGGATCGTAATCGGGGTCGGGGGAACTAGCAATTCCCGCAAAACTGCATAGCGGTTTTTCGTTCGGAATTGCGTCAAAACAAAAGGTTAGAGCGTCTTCGCGATTCGGAGAAAAGCGGAAATGCCCTGCTGCCGGCACCTTCTCCCGGGTGGGGAGAATGGACAAGGGGCACCCGATCTAGCGGATGAGGCAACCTTCCTCTTCTCCCCAGCAGGGAGAAGGTGGCCCAAAGGGTCGCAGGAGGGAGCTGAACGGCAGAACATTGAAGAAGCGCGCATGCGCCGTCATCGCCAATTGGGGTGGCGTACCCACCTTGGCAAAATCAGAAAATCAGCTCGAGAACCGCCCGGCGTCTGCGCCATAGTAGTTCAGATATCGATCAGAGATGCTGGAGATCGGAAGAACGATCAACACGTCCGTCGTGTTGAACGCCTTGTCGACGACGGCGGTGGAGCCGACCATGGCGCCGAGGCGCAGGTAGCCCTTGATTAGCGGCGGCAGTGCCGCCAGCGCCCGCTTCGGGTTGATCGCCTCGACAGGCATCAGGTCCATGTCACGGGCAAGGTGCGGCAGCGCGCTGACCGCCCATTCGTCCTTGGCGACAACATTGTGATGAAGGAACGACAGCGCCAGAGCGTGGCTTTCCGGGTGAACGCCAGGGAATGAGGCGCAGCCGAACATCGCACTCATGCCATGCTTCAAGGCGTAGGCCCAGTTGCCCTGCCAAAGGAGCTCGACGATCCGCTTGGTCCGGTAGTCGGGCAAAACGCAGGAGCGGCCTAGCTCCATGAAGCGTTTATCCGGATGACGCGCAATCAGCTCGTCTATCGCGAATTCGGAAGCCGAGTAAAATCCGCCGTTCGCCATTGCGACGTCCTGTCGCAGCAAGCGGTAGGTGCCGACGATCTGGTCTTCGCTGTCGCCTTCAATCGAGCGGTCAAGCACCAGCAGATGGTCGCAGAAAGCGTCGTAGGCATCCACATCGCGCTTGCGTCGCATCGCCTCGGCAGGCAGTTGCGCCTGCATCTCCTCGACGAAGACGCGGTAGCGAACCGCCTGGGCCGCATCTACTTCGCTCGGCGTCCGGGCGAGGCGGGTTTCCAGATTGCCGATGCGGCCGAGCACATCGCTTTCCTTCGGCGCAGCCTGTCTCGATGGCCGGTGAGCCTCGGTGACGGTGTCACGGTTGAAGGTGTCTACGGACATGACGATTCTTTCATTGCCGGCTTTGAGACGCCATAGAACACTTATATGTTACATGAAAGTGACATTTTTAACCCCCTGATACGCAGGAAACGCACGGGCTGGTTGGACCGTTATAGCGCCTCTGCGCGGCGTGCAGAGAGAGCGGCGACAGCTTGAACTTCCGTCAGAAGCCTTATCGGATCGACAGGTTTCAGCATGACGCGGTTTGCGCCGTTCAGCAAGACTTGGCGACGCGATTCGTCGCGCTTGTCGGCGGTCAGGACGACGATAGGCACGGGAGGAACGTCGAGCCGGCGTTCATGGCCGCGTAGCCGGCCAAGCATTTCGATACCGTCGCCGCCAGGCATGGAAAGATCGCTGATGACGATGTCGGGACGCACGCTTCCTTCCGCCAGCGCCGCGTCGAGCAGCGCCTCGAAGTGATCGACGTGCTGCACGCTGTGTCCGGCCTTTTCGAGCATGGCACGGATCAGCATCGCGTTGATCGGATCGTCCTCGGCGAGCAAGATCTTGAGCCCGCTCTGAATGCCTGCTTCCGGAATGGCGGCGCTGAAGCCCGGCTGATTGTCGTTCAGCGCATCGCGCTTTTCCATGCCGCGCATGCGCCCGCGCAGGACGTCGATCAGCGACTGCTCGCGCAGCGGCCGGATGAGCCATGAATCGAAGAGATCGAGCGAATGGGCATTGCGCTCTTCCGGATTGACCAGGAAGATCTTGCGCAGGCCGAGTGCGGCGATATCCGCGCGGTCGGCAAGGTGTGTCGCGAACTCGCCGGACATGCGGTGATCGACGATGATATCGGTCGGGCGGCGGCCGCGGCGGGCTATATCGAGCAGTGTCCGCCGTGCGCTCTCGCCGTCCTCGACGAAATGGCAGCTGCCGCCAAGCGTTGCGATCGTTTCGGAAATGGCCGTGCGGGCGGCGCCCGCCGGCGCGAGCAACACCACAATGTTGCCGGCAAGCAGGCCGTCGCGCCGCGCCCGGGTGTGCTCGTCGTGTTCGATGCCGAAGCGGATACTGAATTCGCTGCCTGCTCCCTTTTCGCTGGCGACCGTCAGCGTGCCGCCGAATTCGCGCATGATGCGGGCTGAAATGGCAAGGCCGAGGCCGGTGCCGCCGCTCTTCTCCACCATGCCGCCGCCCTGCTCGAATTCGCCGAAGATGCGCGACTGCTCCTCTTCCGTCATGCCGGCTCCGGTATCGGTCACCGTGATCAGCAGGTCGTCGTCCTCAAGCGAGACGCGGATGAACACGCCGCCGAGCTGCGTGAACTTCACGGCATTGCCAATGACGTTGAACAGAACCTGGCGCAGGCGCGCCGGATCGAAGTTCATGACATCGGGAACGTCCGACGACACCGTCGCGCCGATCTCGATACCTTTTTCGTGCGCCCGGTGGGCCAGCATTTCGACAACGCTTTCCAGCAGCTTGCGCAGCGATTCGGAGCGGGGCCGCAGCTGGAATCGGCCGACTTCGATCGTTGAGAAGTCCAGGAGATCCTCGACGAGATGGGTCAAGGCATAGCCGGATTGATGGATGCCGGTCAGGTAGTTCTGCTGCTCCTGCGTCAGTCGCGTCTCGGTCAAAAGATGCGCCATGCCGAGGATGCCGGATAGCGGCGTGCGGATCTCATGGCTGACGGTGGCAAGCATCCGCGACTTGGCCGCGCTGTTGTCTTCGGCCTTCTGCCGGGCTTCCTCGCGCGCTTGGGCGGCAAGGCGTTCATCGGTGACGTCGCGGGCGATGCTGTGCAACAGAAGCCGCCCGCCGCTCGCGTCGCGCGTGATGACATCGCGCCAGAAGAAGATGCGCTGCCCCTCGGGCGTCGAGATCTCCACATCGTAGCAATGTGGTTCGGCACCGGGCCGGAAGGCGATACCGATCTCCTCGCAGGTCTGACGCTCGGGGGTGAGCCGACCGGTCAGTCGGCGAAACATGTCGTTTGCGCCGATGATCCGCCGATCCATGGTGCGGGTAACGGTGATGTCGCCAAGTGCGTCGTGGACGTTGGCAAAGAGGTCGGCACTCCCGCGTCGGCCGGCATTCTCGCGCTGCTCGTCAGCCGTGGGTGCGATACGCAGGCGCGCCGCAAGAACGGCCACGAAGAAAAGGGCGGCGACTGCGATGCTTCCAAGACCGATCGAAAGGATCAGCAGCCCGCCGCCATAACCGAGCGCCAAGAGCGCAAGCGAAGCGAGAAGACCGGCGCCGCCGAGCCAATAGGACAGCAGTCTGCCCCTCGCGACGAGGAAGGGCGATCTCCTGCCCGGCTCGGATGTCGAGGCAATCGTATCCTCCGCCTGCTCATCTTCTCGATGAGCAGGATGCCCGCCAAATGCGGTAGCCAGCTTTTCATGCAATTGACCCAGACCGTGCATGATGAACCAGCTAACATGCTGGCCGTTCCGAATGCCTTCAGCAAACCGGTAAAACTTTAGCGATCCGAGCTTTTAGGTTGCACCAGCTCGTCCAGAATCACGCATCCCGCGCCGATCGTGATGAAACTGTCGGCGAGGTTAAAGACCGCGAACGACCAGGTCTCCGTATGAAACAGGATGTAGTCGACCACGTGACCGTAAAGGAAGCGGTCGATCAGGTTGCCGAGCGCGCCGGCAATGATCAACGCGTAGCCGAGGTGTGCGAAGGTGCGCTGCTTTCCGGTACGTCGCCAGAGCCAGATGACGAAGCCGACGATGATCAGCCGCATGCCGACGATGAACCAGCCGTCCATGCCCGACAGCATCGAGAAGGCCACGCCGAGATTGTATGTGCGGTAGAGCGCCAGCATCGGGATGACGGGAACCATCTCCTGCAACGGCAATGTATGGTCAACGACGATCTTGACGATCTGGTCGAGGACGACGGCGATGACGATGAAGATCAGGATCGGGAGCGGGCGCGAAAAGAGCGCTGGTCGGTCTGGCGTCTGCTCTGTCATTTGGCCTCGGAGAGCGAGAGGAGATGGCGCCGCGCTTCGAACATCATGACGGCGCTGGCGACGGCAAGGTTGAGCGAGTCGGCGCGCCCCTGCTGCGGGATGCGGGCCAGCGCGTCGGCTTCCTTTGCCAGTGGCTCGGGCAGGCCGGACTGCTCGTTGCCCATCAGGATGACGACTGGCTTCTTTTTATAGTCGATCGTCCGGTAGTCGACGGACCCTGAAAGATGCGTGGCCACGACGGAGACGCCGGCGTGCTTCTTCCACGCGATGAATTCTTCCGTGGTGGCACGGGCGACCGGCACGGCAAAGACCGAACCCATCGTGGCGCGCACGGTCTCGAGCGAGAACGGATCGGTGGTTTCCCCGATCAGGATGACACCCGAGGCGCCGGCCGCGTCGGCGGTGCGGATGATCGTGCCGAGATTGCCGGGATCGCGGACACGGTCGAGCGCGATCCACGTTTCGCCCTGCTTGGGATGGATGTCCCGAAGCGTCTTCCAGCGGCTTTCAAAAATGCCGACCACCATCTGCGGATTGTCGCGTCGGGTGATCGAGGAGATCACCTTCTCGCTGACTTCGAGCACCAGTCCGCCGGAAGCGATGGTCTTGGCCGCCATCTGCTCGACCAGCGGCTTGCCTTTGGCGGCCTTGGCGTAAACGAGCGTGCGGATCGTCCAGCCGAGTTCGATCGCGTCGATCACCAGCTTTAGGCCTTCGGCCATGAAGGTGCCGCTCTCTTCCCGGGCCTTCTTGTTCGTCAGCCCCTTAATGTCCTTGATGATGGGATTGGCAAGCGAGGTGACCTCTTTCACCTGTCCGACCTTATGAGGGCCCGAGCCCCTGTGTTCATGGCTCATTTCGGCACCCAGCGGGAGAAGAGGGAGGTGGAGAGCGCGCGGCTCGGTGTCTTGCCGTCCAGCCCCGCCTCGCGGATCACGAGCTCGCCGGACTCGACCACGCCGCCGGCGCCGCGCATCGTCTCGCGCATCAGCTCGTGGATCGAATAGAAGCTGGCCCGGATCGAATAGGCCGTCAGCACGAGGCCGACCGCCTTCGGCGACAGGATCTCGCGGCAGACGTCGAGCATCAGCGGCAGATGGTCGAACAGATGCCAGACTTCGCCGTTCGGGCCGCGACCGAATTTCGGCGGGTCGGTGAGGATGATGTCGTAGCTATTGCCGCGGCGTTCCTCGCGCAGGATGAACTTCATCGCGTCTTCGCAGATCCAGCGGATCGGCGCCTTGTCCAGGCGGCTGAGCGACTGGTTTTCGCGCGCCCAGCCGATTGCCTTCTTGGAGGCGTCGACATGAGTGACCTCCGCGCCGGCCGCAGCCGCAACCAGCGACGCGACGCCGGTGTAGCCGAAGAGGTTCAGCACCTTGAGCGGGCGTCCGGCTGCCTCGACCTGTTGCTTCATCCACGTCCAGTGGACGATCTGCTCGGGAAATACCCCGACATGGCGGAAGGAGGTGAAACGCCCGAGAAAATCGACGCCGAGCAGATTGAGTGGCCAGGTCTCGCCGAGCGCTTCCTTGGGGAAGCGCCAGCGTCCCGTGCCCTCTTCGTCGGTATCGCCGGTAAAGGCGGCATCGACTTTTTCCCAGACATGCGCGGGCAGCGACGGCCGCCACAGCGCCTGGCCTTCCGGGCGAATGATGCGATAGGGGCCATACTGCTCCAGCTTCTCGCCATTGCCGCTGTCGATCAGATGGAAGTCGCCGGCGCCGAGCGATTCGAGGATAACGGGCACCCGTTCGGCCGGACGCTCTCCGGTTCGCACCACCAGCGGCCGTTCGCCTGCCGCCGGGGAGGCGGGTTCGCGCGGTGCGTCCCGCACGGCGGCGGGCTTGGCCACAGGCTTTAGCGGGCGGCTGGTGCCGCGATCGTCGCTGCGGCGTCCGCCGGAGGGACCGGCGGCGGACTTTTGGCCCGGCCGGCGTTCTTTCTGTCTCAACGTGGTCTTCCGCCTGCTGAATTCGATAGAGTTGGTGCAAATAGCATTCCGTTTCACCTTGGCAAAGCGCTTTCCCGCTGTGATAGTTTGAGGCAGGTCGAAATGGGAGGATTTCGGATGGACTTGACAGGTGAAGAACGGATCACCGCCCCGCGCGATGTCGTATGGGCTGCGTTGAACGACCCGGAGGTGCTGAGGCAGTGTATCCCCGGCTGTCAGAACCTCGAACTGAAGTCGCCGACGGAGCTCGCCGCAACCGTCAAAATCAAGATCGGCCCCGTTTCTGCCACCTTCAACGGCGAGGTCACGCTCTCCAATATCAACGCACCGGAAAGCTACTCGATCTCAGGTGAAGGCAAGGGTGGCATTGCTGGCTTTGCCAAGGGCGGCGCCGACGTGACGCTGAAGGAGGACGGCACCGATACGATCCTGCTGTACCGGGCAAACGCCCAGGTCGGCGGCAAGATCGCCCAGCTTGGGGCCCGGCTGATCGACTCCACCTCGCAGAAGCTGGCGCAGCAGTTTTTTTCGGATTTCAACGCTGCCGTCAGCGCAAAGGCCGCAGAATAAGGAGCACGAAGCAGTTGGCAGGCCCTGCGGCGTCGTCTAATCCGATATCCATGAAGTGGATCATCAGAGCGCCCGAGAGGCCGGACCGCGAAGAACTCGCCGATATCTATCACATGGTCCGCCGCGAGACCTTCACCTGGGTCGCAGCGTCCCAATTTCATCACGGGGATTTCTTCGCCCATACGCAGGGCGAGATCGTTTGGCTGGCGGAGACGCCGCGAGGCGAGATAGCCGGCTTCATGACGCTCTGGCCCCCCGACGAATTCATTCACATGCTCTACATCCGCAAGGAGTGGCAGGGGAAGGGCGCGGGCAACGCTCTCCTGAAAGCATTGCCGGACTGGCCGCGCCAAAGATACAGGCTGAAGTGCCTCGTCAACAACCGCCGCGCCAAGGCCTTCTATCTGGCCAACGGTTTCATCGTGACCGGCAGCGGTACTTCGGCCGAAGGCGACTATGAAGAGCTGAGCTTCATTCCACCAGAGTAGCGGCCGCCGGCCGGTGCCCTACTGCAGCTGCGGCTTTCTCAGAAAGGCGTTCCGGTCGGCTGACCGCACACGCAGCCAGGCTTCTCGGCCATCGCGCAGAACCCGAATGGGAATTTCGGCGCCCGCAGCACCGCTGCTCCAGACTTTCCGATAGAAGTCGGCGAGCCCGTCGACTTCTCCGTCGCGTATCTCCGAGATGATGTCGCCCTGCTGCAGGCCCGCCTGATCGGCGGGGCTTCCCTCCGCCACGCTCATCACGATAACGTCGCCGTTGCTCTCCGCTGAAAATGCCCCAAGCCATGGCCGCGGCGGCTTGTTGACCTGGCCGCGCGTCAGGAGGTCGTCGAGGATCGGCGGCAAAAGGTTGATCGGCACGACCATGTTGATGTCCGCGATCTCGCCGCTCTGGTTCATCTGCAGGCGCAGCGAGCCGATCCCCAGAAGCTTCCCATTCGAATCGACTAGCGCCGCGCCGCCCCAGGAGGGGTGGGCGGGTGTCGTGAAGATCGCTTCGTCAAGCAGGTATTCCCAGTAGCCGGCGAACTCCTGCTTGGCGACGATCTTCGCCTCGACGAACTGGCCGATGCCGTCTGCCAGCACGACAGGATCGCCGACGCCCGCTTTGGCCGCATCGCCGAAATCAAGCGCGGGAAGCCCGAGGTCGCCCAGAGCCTGCAGCAGACCAAAGCCGGTTTCCTGGTCGTAGGCAAGCGCGTGAGCGGCGACGACGCGTCCCTCGTTCGTCGTCAGCCAGACCTCTTCCGCTTCGGTGATCAGATAGCCGATCGTCAGCACCAGCCCGGACTCTTTGATGACGACGCCGCTGCCCTCGCGGCGGATGCCAAGCGCATCGGCCGTGAAGGCATCTTCCGGGATTGAGGTACGTACGGCCACGACGGACCGCAGGATTCTATCGATATTCATGGTTTCATCCTCTAAGGCGTGGCGCTGAGGCGGTGAAACTGCTGTGCATGGCAGGCGCGCAACGGATCTCTTGTGTATAGCTATGAAGGCACATCGCTCGCGGCAAGCCTTCGCCATCCGAATTTCTTGGTGATGGTGCGCGTCAGCGCGCTCCCGGCGTTATCGCGAGGGGAGCTGCCCTGCGATTTCCTCGGCGCGCGTCTTGTGCCGATCGGCTTCGCTCTGCCAGCGAATGGCTTCCTTCGCCTCGGAGCGGGCACGCTTGCGGTGTTTGCTCTGGGTGAGCCATGTGGCCGCCGAGCCGACGACCATGCCTATGATGAGCGCTATAAAGATGAAAACGAAGAAGGGAGCGGCGAGCGACAGCACCTGATCGTCTGGCCGGAAGGGGTTGAACGCCATCGAAACCGTCTGCCGATTGGCGACGCAGAAGACGATGAGGATGATGCCGAGAGGCAGAAAAATAAGAAGGTTGAGGATCTTCTTCGTCATGCTTCGGTCTCCATATGCCTCGGCCGCGCGATCGTTGTGCGGCACCGTCTTTCAGCCACAGGATAGTAAGGGCGGCGTGAAGTTCAAGTGCGTTTTCGTCGCGCGGCAGCGCCAGACTGAGATCAATCGTCCTGGTCGTTCTGTCCGGGATTCAGCCTTTCGCGCAGTTCCTTGCCGGTCTTGAAGAAGGGGACCCACTTCTCCTCGACAAAGACCGTATCGCCGGTGCGCGGGTTGCGGCCGGAGCGCGAGGGGCGGTTCTTCACCGAAAAGGCGCCAAAGCCGCGCAGCTCGACTCGATTGCCTGCCGCGAGCGCGTCCGTGATCTCGTCTAGGACCGCGTTGACGATATTTTCGACGTCGCGATGATAGAGATGCGGGTTGCGTGCCGCAACTATCTGCACCAGTTCGGACTTGATCACTGTCGCCCCCTTAAATTATTGATTTCTTATCAATCGCGGCCAACCTGCCAAACTGAAAGGAGCCCGTCAAGAAGCAACTTCTGCGGCAGAATTCCGCTAAGGTCTTCGCTTCTCGCAAGATCGCCGTAGCCGAGAAGAGTCAATACACGCGACGCCGCCCCGGCGAGCAGAAACGGCGTGCTGCTCTTCTTGTCCCAGTCGATTTCCGGCAGCTCCTTGTCGATTTTTCGCGTCGCCAGATAGGCGCGGATTTCGTCGTTGCCGCCGATCTGATCGATCAGCTTGACCTTGAGTGCCTGGCGCCCGGTGAAGATCGTGCCGTCGGCAAGTTTCAGCACCTCGTCACGCGGCAGCTTGCGTCGGTCGGCGACCAGATCGACGAACCAGCCGTAGCTGTCAACGACCATGCCGTTGATCATCGCCTTGGCTTCCTCGCTGGCGGGATGGAAGGGCGATGGCTCTGCCTTCAGCGGCGAGGACTTGATCTCTTCCATCGAGACGCCGAGCTTGTCGAGCAGCGGCTTGACCTGCGGATACTGGAATATGACGCCGATCGAGCCGGTGATCGAGCTGTCCCCGGCGATCACCATGTCGCCTGCCGTTGCGATCATGTAGCCCGCCGAGGCGGCAAGGGTGCGCACATCCGAGACGACAGGCTTCTTGGCGGAGATGGCGCGGATCGCCTTGAAGATTCGTTCGCCGCCGTAGGTGGTGCCTCCAGGCGAAGAAATGGACACGATGACGGCCTTGACCGCGTCGCTCTTCTCGATTGTGTCAAGCCGATCGAGAAGTTCGCTGTCATCGGTGATCAGCCCCGAAATGGTGACGTGGGCGACATGCGACCGCCTTGTTGCAGAATCGCCGAGAAGAAATCGATAAGCGGCAAGCCCGAGCGCCACGATCAAGAGCACGGCGACGATGCGCCAGAAGCCAAGCTTGCGGCGCAACCTGCGGCGATCCGCGATCATTGAACTGTCCATTCTTTCCTCCAGATCCGCAATGCTCGTGCAACTCCATCCATCTAGAGTTCCGCAGAGGTGCGGAAATGCCGCTTTGCCGGGTTTTGTGGTTTTCTTGCTTGTTGCAGAAAAAAATCCATATTGGCAAGCCAGTGTAATAATGCGAAACGAACTGTGATCGGGCGAGCAAATGCTTATATACGTTACCGATCGTCGACACGGACCGGATTTATGCTCAACACATTGAACAACGGCGGACAGGCTGCCTACGCGAATTCCGCGAGGAGCGCCTATGGCGACGCGCGGTTTCACTCGGCGCGGGTTCGCCGGCTGAAGGTGCTGCTTCCTGTCGCTGCCGTGATTGTTTCCCTGGTGTTCATCGGCGTTTCGGTGATCCGCACTTACTTGCCCGAGAACATCAAGATCGAAGGCGCAAGGATCGAAAACGGCAAGGTCGTGATGCAGAAGCCCGCGATCTCGGGCCGCAACGCCGCCGGGATCAACTATTCGATGCTTGCCGAACGCGCGCTGCAGGACATCAAGAACCCAAATCTCATCACGCTCGAAACTGTCAAGGCGGCGGTGCCGATCAAGGACGATCTGATTGCCCGCGTCGAGGCGACGACGGCCGACTACGACCGCGCAACGGACAATCTGGACGTCAAATCACCCTTCACCATCAACTTGAGCAACGGCCTGACAGCCAAGTTCCAGACCGCGCAGGTCGACGTCAAGGGGGGGAAGCTGACGACAAGCGATCCCGTTACGATAGAAAAAGATGGCGCATCGGTTGTTGCGCGCTCGCTCAAGATGACGGATAAGGGTCGAACGATCACATTCGAGGGGGATGTACGCATGAATGTTGATCCATCCGTCATTCGCAAACAGGGCACTTAACAAGCCGGGTCACTATGCCAAACGATTGTCGCATTTCTACCCGCAAGACGGGTGCAGTATTCTTCAACGGTGCGTTCGCGCTGCTGCTATTGGCCGGGGCCGCGTTGGCGCAGGCGACCACGAGCCAGATGAGCGGGCTAAAGCTCAACAAGGACGAACCGATCCAGATCGAGAGCGACAAGCTGGAGATCCATGATCAGGAGCACACCGCCGACTTCACCGGCAACGTCAAGGTCGTGCAGGGCACGACCACGTTGCAGGCGGGACATATGACGGTGTTCTACAAACCGAAGGGTGGCGATGCCAATGCCAATGGTGCCGCGACGAAGGCATCCGAGACCAAGGCAGCCGACAAGGAGGCTCCGGCTTCCATTGCCTCGGGCAATGCCGATATCGATCACATCATTGTCACCGACAAGGTTTTCTTGAGTTCGGGCACGCAGACCGCAACGGCTGACAACGGTTCGTTCGACATGGCCAAGCAGCTTTTCATCCTCAAGGGCGACAAGGTGGTGCTGTCCGACGGGCCGAACGTATTCACCGGTTGCCAGCTGACAGTGCACATGGCGACGGGAGAGGCCCAATTGGACAGTTGTGGGGGACGCGTCCAGATCCAGCTCGATCCTAAATCACAGAATAAGAACTGACCCCGGCCTCACCACGTGAAATTATTCTCGCTATCGACCAAGTTCGGCAAGGCCGGTTCGCACGCTGCGACCGATGGTGCTGCCTCGGATAAGAGCCGCTACCAGGGCACGCTTATTGCGCGTGGTCTGACCAAGACCTACAGCACCCGGCGTGTCGTGAACGGCGTCTCCCTGGTGGTCCGGCGTGGCGAGGCTGTTGGACTGCTCGGCCCGAATGGCGCGGGCAAGACGACCTGTTTCTATATGATCACGGGCCTGGTGCCGGTCGACGAAGGCACGATCGAGATCGACGGCAACGATGTGACATCGATGCCGATGTATCGCCGCTCGCGATTAGGCGTCGGCTATCTGCCGCAGGAAGCCTCGATCTTCCGCGGGCTGACGGTCGAGGAGAATATTCGCGCGGTCCTGGAAGTGCATGTCAAGGACAAGACAGCGCGCGAGAAGAAACTCGACGAGCTGCTGGACGAGTTTCACATCCGCAAGCTTCGCGAGAGCGCGGCGGTGTCCTTGTCGGGCGGCGAACGCCGCCGCCTGGAAATTGCCCGCGCGCTAGCCACCGACCCGACATTCATGCTTCTCGACGAGCCGTTTGCGGGCGTCGATCCGATCTCGGTTTCCGACATTCAGAATCTGGTCCACCACCTGACGGCGCGCGGCATCGGTGTTCTCATCACCGACCACAATGTGCGCGAGACGCTCGGTCTGATCGATCGCGCTTATATCATCCATGCGGGCGAAGTGCTGACGCATGGCAGGGCGAATGACATCGTCAACAACCCGGAAGTGCGCAGGCTCTATCTGGGCGACAACTTCAGCCTTTGATAGCGCCTGGATGCAGCGAGATTCACCTTCCTGTCACAACCCGCTTGACCAAGTAGAATAAAAAAGCAATTTTTGGGCCAACTTGGATTTCCGTGGCCTGAGCCCCGTTGTAGGACACGGTTTCCCGGAGGAAATGAACGGGAGTTTCGCGTCCGCTATGGCACTTTCGGCCAATCTCTTCCTACGCCAAAGCCAATCGCTGGTCATGACGCCCCAGCTGATGCAGTCGATTCAACTCCTGCAGATGACGCATTTCGAACTCACCCAGTTCATCGCGCAGGAAGTCGAAAAGAACCCGTTGCTCGATTTTCCGTCAAATGACGCGGAAACGGGCGGCGAGCGCAGCGCCGAGGAAGACGACGCCTATGCGCGCCAGACCGAAGAGGCAGGCTTGGACGGCGAGTACGACAGCCGCACGGAAGTTATGTCCGGCGATTGGTCGGATCGGACCGACAGTGCCGGCGCGGGCCGCATGAACGATGAACTGGATGCAAACTACTCCAATATGTTCCCCGACGATGGCGTTCCGCAGCGGGCCGATGCACCCGAACTGATCAGCCAGTGGAAATCGATGCCCGGCGGCGGGGACGGAACGGATTCCTACGATCTTGACGACTTCGTTGCGGGCCAGGTGTCGCTTCGCGACCATCTGGCGCAACAATTGCCCTTCCTTCTGTCCGACATGGCGGATCGCTTGATTGCTCAGTACCTTGGCGATCAGCTTGATGAAGCCGGTTATCTGCACGCCGATCTCGGCGAAGCCGCCGAGCGGCTCGGCACCACCCTAAACGACGTAGAACGCGTTCTTGCGTCGCTGCAGACCCTCGATCCGCCTGGCGTTTTTTCCCGCAACCTCTCGGAATGTCTTGCGATTCAACTTCGTCAGAAGGATCGCTATGATCCGGCGATGAAAGCTCTCGTGGGCAATCTCGAGCTTTTGGCGCGCCGCGACTTCGCGACGCTCAAGCGCATTTGCGGCGTGGACGAAGAGGATCTCCTCGACATGCTGAGCGAAATCCGCCAGCTCAATCCCAAGCCCGGCAGCGGTTTTGAGGCGAGCGTGTCGGAAGGCATCATGCCGGATGTGGTCGTCAGAGCCGCCTCTGACGGCAGCTGGCAGGTCGAGCTCAATCCCGACACGCTGCCGCGCGTCCTCGTCAGTCAGTCCTACTTCGCCAATGTCACGAAGAACGGCGACGATCATGCTTTCCTGTCGGACTGCCTGCAGAGCGCCAATTGGCTGACGCGCAGTCTCGATCAGCGAGCCAAGACGATCATGAAGGTCGCCAGCGAGATCGTCCGCCAGCAGGATGCCTTTCTTCTTCATGGCGTCGACCACCTGCGTCCGCTCAATCTCAAGACGGTGGCTGACGCGATCAAGATGCATGAGTCCACTGTCAGTCGCGTCACCTCCAACAAGTACATGCTGACGCCGCGGGGGCTCTTCGAGCTCAAATATTTCTTCACGGTGTCGATCGGCGCGGTGGAGGGAGGCGACAGCCATTCGGCCGAGGCCGTACGCCACAAGATCCGCGCGCTCATCATGCAGGAGAGGCCGGAGGCGGTTCTCTCCGATGACGATATCGTGGATATCCTCAACAAGGGTGGTATCGAGCTTGCCCGACGGACGGTTGCGAAGTATCGTGAGGCCATGAATATTGCTTCGTCCGTTCAGCGCCGACGGGAGAAGCGAGCCCTCGCCAAAGTCGCGGGCTTTTGAGGAGTAGGGTCGGTACGATCCGTGTGTGCATTTCCGCGTGAAACAGAGCTGTTGTTGACTTTTTGGTAACTTCTGGCTAGAAGCCGCCGCGATTGGCGCTGTGAATAGCGTCGGAGGTTATCCCCATCATCCTCAGGGCGCCCGCAGTCGAGAACTTCGGCCGATCTTGCTTGAGATCGAGCGAAGTGCTTGGATGCTGATGAGCCTTGGCGTAAACTGGTACTCGCAAACCACATAAGAAGGGAAACTCCATGAGTGTGCGTGTATCCGGTAAACATATGGAAATTGGTGACTCCTTCCGCCAGCGGATAGAGGACCAAATTGGTGTGGCCGTCACGAAATACTTCGACGGAGGGTATTCTAGTCAGGTCATCGTGCAGAAGGCCAACGCCCGCTTTTCCGCCGATTGCAAGGTTCATCTCGACAGCGGGGTCGTGTTGCACGCCGCAGGCGAGGCGATGGATCCGCAACTGGCTTTCGATGCCGCTTCCGCACGAATTGAGAAGCGGCTTCGCCGTTACAAGCGCAAGCTTAAGGATCATCATGCCGGGAATCATCTGAATGGTTTTGCCGAAGTCGCCTACACCGTCATGGACGGTATGCCGGATCACGACGAGGAGGTTGCCGACGACTTTGCTCCGGCGATCGTCGCAGAAAGCACGAAGCAACTGAAGACGATGTCCGTCGCGACCGCCGTCATGGCGCTCGACATGACGGACGAGCCGCTGCTGCTTTTCCGCAGCCCCGGCAAGGAAGAATTGAACATCGTTTACCGTCGGCAAGACGGCAACATTGGCTGGATAGACGCAGCCAACATCAAAGGCTGAGATCAAGGCGAGGGCGGCAGGTCACCTGCCGCTCCCTCAAGTCTCGGCACAGAAGGAAAAAGAAATGGCTTTGGCAGATTTGCTGCAGCAAAATGCGATCATTCCCGCTCTCAGGGTAAATTCCAAGAAACAGCTCTTGCAGGAATTGGCGGCCAAGGCGTCGAAAGTGACCGGGCTGTCCGAGCGGGAAATTTTCGACGTTGTTCTGCAGCGTGAACGCCTCGGTTCTACCGGTGTCGGCAATGGCATCGCCATCCCGCACGGCAAGCTCGCAAGCGTCCATTCCATCGTCGGCATCTTCGCGCGTCTGGACCAACCGGTGGATTTCGAAGCATTGGACGACCAGCCGGTCGATCTGGTGTTTCTGCTTCTGGCGCCGGAAGGTGCCGGCGCCGATCATTTGAAGGCCCTGTCGCGGATTGCCCGCGTCCTGCGCGACCACGATCTCGTGGCGAAGCTGCGAGCGACGGATTCCGCTTCGGCGATCTATGCGTTTTTGAACGAAGAGCAGACCTCCAACGCGGCCTGATCACTCTCGATACGAATACAGAAGAGGCGCCTGWTTGCTCAGGCGCCTCTTCTGTTTCCGGCCGTTGATTGGACTCAGAACTCTTCCCAGTTGTCCTGCGCAAGCGCTGCAGAACCATGCGACTGCGCAACGGCGCGCCGAGGTGCCGGAGTTGCAGCCTGGCGGTAGCTTGGCGCGGCTGGAGCGCGCATCTGCTGCGCGGTGGAGCGAAGCGCGGATGCGTGGCTGGAACCAGCGACCCGGAAGCGCATGACCAACTGCTTGAGCGTCTGGGCCTCGTCGTTCAATGTCACGCTCGCGGCGGTCGTTTCTTCGACCATCGCGGCGTTCTGCTGCGTCACCTGGTCCATCTGGTTCATGGCCTGGTTGATTTCCTTGAGGCCGATCGCCTGCTCGCTCGCCGATGCCGAAATCTCGCGGATCAGGCTGTTGATGCCCATCACCTGCTCGGAGATCTTGTGCAGCGTGTCGCCGGCGCGGCCGACGAGATCGACGCCTTCCTTGACCTGAACGGCCGAGGTGTTGATGAGCGTCTTGATCTCCTTGGCGGCATTTGCAGAACGTTGTGCGAGTTCGCGGACTTCCTGGGCGACGACGGCGAAGCCCTTGCCGGCTTCACCGGCGCGTGCCGCCTCGACGCCCGCGTTGAGCGCCAGGAGGTTCGTCTGGAACGCAATCTCGTCGATGACGCCGATGATGCGGGAGACTTCCGTCGAGGACTGCTCGATGCCGTGCATCGAGGAGATCGCCTTGCGCACGACTTCGCCGGATTTCTCGGCGTCCTCGCAGGCGTGGTTGACGTTGTCGGCCGCGGTGCGCGCATTCTCGGCGCTGGAATTGACCTGTGCCGTGAGCTCGTTGAGCGCCGCTGCCGTTTCCTCCAGGCTCGCCGCCTGCTGTTCGGTGCGCCTGGCGAGATCGGAGGCGCTGCCGCTGATTTCGCTGGTCCCAGAGCCGATGTTCACGACGCTGTGGTTCATCGTGTTGATGGTTTCCTCAAGGCTTGCGAGTGCTGCATTAAAGTCCTGTTTCAGTTTGTCGTACTCGCCCGGGAAATCGTCGGTGATGCGGTGACCGAGGTTGCCCTGCGACAGTTCCGAAAGGCCAGCACCGACGATGGACACGATGTGACGCTGCAGGCTGACCGACTGCTGGCGCTCGGTTTCCGAACGGCTGCGTTCGGTCTCTGCGGCGTCGCGCTGATTGTTCGCTTCGGCTTCGAGGCGCTGGGTATTGGCAAGTGCGAAGCGGAAGCCTTCCAGGGCCTTGGCAACGGAACCGATCTCGTCGGCGCGATCCTGGCCGGCGACCGGCTGCTCGTAGCGACCGTCGCTGAGCGCCTTGACGCTGGCCACGAGGCCGCTGATCGGACGCTGGACGAAGGAGCGGACAGCGAAGTAGAGGGCAAGCATGACAGCCCCCAGAACCAGAATGCCGGCGACGACCATCATGAAGGTCTGGTCCCTGACCGGCGCATTGATGGCGCTGTGCGGCACGTCGACAAGTACGACCCAGGTGGTGTTGATGTCAGGCAGGGCGAACGGGTAGACGACGCGATCGAAAGGCTCGTAGCCGTCGTAGGTCAGGTTGGGGACGACGGACGGCTTCAACGAGGAAAGTGCGCCCTGCACGGCATCCGTGCCCTCGCCGTCGTACGCCTTCATAGACAGATCGGCCTTCGGCGGAACGATCCACTTTCCGGTCTGCGAGAGCAGCGTAACGCGGCCGGAGCCGAATGGGTGGAGCTTCGAAAGTTTGTCCGCCAGAGACTTGAGCGAGATGTCGACACCGCTGACACCAATCATCTTGCCGCCAGACAAGACCGGATAGGCGATCGATGTCATGGCCGTGTTTTCGCCGGTGGTTGTCTCCGCATAGGGCGGCGAGAGCGCGCCCTTCTTGCTTGCCGCGGCAAGCGCGTACCAATCGGCCTTGTAGTCGGAATCGAAGGTCGAGAAGGCAAAGCCACCGTCCTTGCGCTTGGTCCAGTATGGATTGAAGGTCCCGTCCTTCGCGGCGCCGAAGTCGCTCTTGCCGGCCATGCTGGGCGACTGTCCGTCGAAGGCGTTCGGCTCTTCCGCGAACCAGCTGCCGAATGCGAAGGCGTTGCGCTCGACGTTGGCTTTCAGCATGTCCAGCACGGCCTTGCGGTCGAGGTATTTGCCTTCCTGGCCGCGGCCGATCGCGCCGGCCATCGAACGGGCAGCGCCTGCCAGTTCGCCGACCGACGAGGCGACTTCGTTGGCGATCGATTTCGCCTCGAGATTTGCCTGATCCATCGTCAGCGTCTGTACGCGGTCGCGGGTCTCGCCGATGAGGAAGAAGTTTGAAACGAGGAGAACGAGCGCGATGGCCACGCCCGTAATCAGGATAAGCTTGGCCGCAAGCGACTTCATGCGAAGGATGGACATGGATTCCTCGGGAGCAAGGATGTGCCGGACAATGCATTCATCGACACAGAGACAAAGGCATCGCTCCTTCATGGAGTAGCCGTGACGAAAGCCATTCCTTTGAGAGGGAGTCTGGCGCTCAAGCGAAAGATCGCCAGAAATCTCTTAAATTTGAGTGAAATACGATGAAGTTGCTGCGCCGCGACGACCAGGCGTCCCGAAATGTCGCGGGCAGGAACCCCTATAGTTTGTTTGCGACGTCGGCGCTGAGCGGGATGGATGGCTGGGCACCCTGCGTGAGGCACGCAAGGGACCCCGCGACCGCGGCCCGGCGGAGCGCCGCCTCGAAATCGAGCCCCTCGTCGAGGCTGGCGGCGAAATAGCCGCAGAAGGTATCGCCGGCCCCGACGGTATCCACCGGTTCGATCTTCAGCCCCTTGGCGCGCGAAAGGACACCATCGCGGATCGCGATAACGCCATCTGCGCCGAGCGTGACGATCAGCGTCTGCCCTGTTTCGCCGTTGAGACGCTTCAACGCAGCCTCGCGATCGTCCGGTCCCATGTTCTCCTGGCCCGCCAGACGTTCGAACTCCGTCTCGTTGGCGATGACAATATCGGCAAGACGCCCGAGCCGCGCCGCGTCTTCGATCAGCGGTGCAAGATTGAGAACGGTGATAACACCACCGGCGCGCGCCGCAGCCAGTGCCCGCTCGACGGCCGGACCCGGGATTTCAAGCTGGAGCATGAGGATGTCGCCCTTGCTCATGGCGCCAACGGCAAGCTCGGCGCCCGCCGCGGTCACGGTGCCGTTCGCACCCGGCACGACGGCGATCATGTTCTCGCCGTCGCCGCCGACCAGGATCAGGGCCGTTCCCGTCGGCTCGTCAACGTGCCGGACGGCGTCAAGCTGCGTGCCGGCTTCCTTCAGAAGTGCGAGCGCCGGCTCGGCGAAACCGTCTTTGCCGACAGCGCCCGCCAGGTGCACCGTGCGGCCGGCACGCCGGGCAGCGAGCGCCTGATTGGCACCCTTGCCGCCTGCGGCTGTCGAAAAGCTATTGCCGGCAACCGTTTCGCCCGGCTTTGGCAGCCGTTCGGTCGTGGCGATGAGGTCCATGTTGATGGAGCCGAAAACTGTGATCATGAAGGTATCCCGTCCAATGCATTTCTTTGGCGGGACACTGCCTGAAGGGCTTACTCGTCGTCAACCACTCTGAGCTTCAGAAGCCCCGTGCGGCTGTCCATGGATTTCGGCGGCGGATCGCTGTCGCGTCCGGATTTTCCGGTTTCGCCGCCCTCGAATTCAAGAGCCTCGATCCTTCCGCCTCGCTTGCTCAGCTTGTCGGCCGAGGTGACGATCATGTCGACGTCCTTCTGGGCCATGGCGAAATGGCCCTGCAGCTTGCGGACGCGCTCGTCCAGTCGGCCGAGGTCGTCCATGAGATTGGCAACCTCGCCTTGGATCACGTGCGCCTGCGCGCGCATCCGCTGGTCCTTCAGGACAGCTTGGATGACCTGTATCGACAGCATCAGCAGCGACGGCGAAACGATCACGATGCGGGCACGATGGGCCTTCTGCACCACCGCCTCGAAATTTTCGTGGATCTCGGCGAAGATGGATTCGGAAGGGACGAACAGGAATGCGGTCTCCTGTGTCTCGCCCTGGAGCAGGTATTTTTCCGAGATATCCCGGATGTGCGTTTCCATATCGCGACGGAACTGATGCGACGCAACCTTGGCAAGTTCCGGCCCGCCGGCGTCGCGGATCGCATTCCATGCTTCAAGCGGGAACTTCGCGTCTATGACCAGTGGCGGTGCGCCGTTCGGCATGCGGATGGTGCAGTCCGGGCGGGATCCGTTGGAAAGCGTCTGCTGGAAGGCAAAGGCGCCCATCGGCAGCCCATCGGCAACGATGGTCTCCATGCGCGACTGTCCGAAGGCGCCGCGCGTCTGCTTGTTGGAGAGGATTGCCTGCAGCCCGACGACGTCCTTCGCAAGAGACTGGATGTTATTCTGCGCGGCGTCGATGACCGCCAGCCGTTCCTGCAGCCGCTGCAGGTTCTCGTGCGTCGATCTGGTCTGCTCCGTGATCGTGCTGCTGACGCGCTGCGACATTCCGTCCAGGCGCTGGTTGATCGCCTGGTTGAGTTCCGCCTGCCGGGAGCCGAACACCTCGGCCATCGCAGACATGCGCCCATGCATCTCTGCCTGGATCTTCAGAAGCTCGGCCATACGGGCATCTGCTTCGGCAGCGTGGTCGCGTGCCTCCTCGGCCTGCTCCTGCCGCAGCTGGCTGCTGCGGACGAGTAGGACGATCATCAGGACGATCAGCGCGATCCCACCGCCGGCAAGCGCCAGCATCGGAGGGCTGATCTGTGAAAGGGTGGCGGAAAGCGAGTCGGAGGCAGCGTTCATCCTGCTAGCATAGCAAACTCGATCCAGTTGGCTAGATCAAAACGTGAACAAGGCACGCTTCACTTGCGTCGTCTGCGGCGACTGTCAACGAAGCGCTAGCCCACAAATCGAATCACCACTTAACCTTTGCTAAACTATATTGGGCAAAAGCTCTGCTCAAATTTCTCTTTCAGCATCAATTACAAAGCAGAGATATCATGACAGTTCAGCCATCCGACAACGCGCTCAAGCAACGTCTCGATTTCATCGAGCTGGACGACGGGGCGCGGGCGGCGTTGCGTGAAATGCGGCCGACGATCTCTGCACTGCTCGGCGGCGCGCTGGACAGATTCTACGGCAAACTGGCTAAAACGCCTGCCGTGGCGAGCTTCTTTGCCGACAAGTCGCACATGAACCACGCCAAGAAGCGCCAGGAAGATCACTGGGCAAATCTCGCCGGCGGAAATTTCGACGAAGCCTACGTCAAGGGCGTCATGGCCGTCGGCAAGACGCACGCCCGCATCGGCCTTGAGCCGCGCTGGTATATCGGCGGCTACGCACTGCTGATGAGCGATCTGATCAAGGGGCTGATGGACAAGCAGTGGCCTTCGATGTTTGCGCGCCAGCAGGGCAAGATGCTTGCCGAGAAGATTACGGCAGTCGTGAAGGCCGCCATGCTGGACATGGATTATTCCATTTCCGTCTATCTCGAAACGCTCGAGGAAAAGCGCCTGAAGCTGGAAGAGGAGCGCGCCAAGGCGGAATCCGATCAGACGATCGCACTCGATCATCTTCGCCGGGGGCTTGAGGCGCTGTCGAACGGCGATCTCGAAGCTACTCTGCCGGCCGATCTGCCCGGAAAGTTCAAGGATATGGGCGAGGACTACAACCGTGCAGTCGCCGCGTTGCGCACGTCCTTCGCGTCGGTCCGGGCAACCTCGGGCGAAATCCTGCAGGGCACCGCCGTGATCGCGAAGGGTTCGGACGATCTGGCGCTGCGCACCGCCCAGCAGGCGGCCGGCGTTGAGGAAAGCTCGGCCGCCCTGCAGCAGCTGTCCGTCAGCGTCGGCCAGACGGCTGCAAACGCCGAAAAGGCCTCCGATGCCGTGCGCGACACGCAGCAGAAAGCAAAGAACTCCGGCGAGCTCGTCAACAGCGCAGTCTCGGCAATGGCGGGGATCGAGAAATCCTCGACGGAGATTGCCAAGATCATCGGCGTCATCGACGAGATCGCGTTCCAGACCAACCTGCTGGCGTTGAACGCCGGCGTCGAGGCCGCCCGCGCCGGCGACGCGGGCAAGGGCTTCGCGGTTGTCGCGCAGGAAGTCCGCCAGCTTGCTCAGCGCACGGCAGATGCGGCCAAGGAGATCAAGAAGCTGATCTCCGAAAGCTCGGTCCAGGTCAACGAGGGTGTCGGTATCGTTAGCAGCACCGGCGAGGCACTGAGCGACATGATCACCCGCATCGACATCATCAACCGCTTCGTTGCCGATATCGCCGCCGCCGCCCGCGATCAGGCAACCGGCGTCAACGAGGTCAGCGTCGCAATCCGCAACATGGATACCATCACACAGCAGAACTCGGGCATGGTCGAACGCACCTCTTCCGAAACCCGACGCCTCCGAAGCGAAGTCGAAAGCCTCGTCGGTCTGCTGCAGCGCTTCCGCACCGGCGGCCACGAGCGCTCTATTCCGACAGCCTCGCGCCGCGCCGCCTGAGCCGAAATGCGTCAAAATTCGGGAGGCGACGCAAAAAAGCGCCGCCTCCGGCGTCCGGATAATTCCATCGGGCAAAAAGATGGGTTATGGGGAACACCATGACCATCAAGCCACTCATCATTCTCCCCGACCCGCTGCTCCGTCAGGTTTCCAAGCCGATCGAACGCGTGGACAGCGATCTTCAGCGTCTCGCAGACGACATGCTCGACACGATGTACGATGCACCAGGCATCGGCCTTGCTGCCGTCCAGATCGGCGTGCCGCGCCRCATGCTTGTCATCGACGTCTCGCGCGAGGGCGAAGAGAAGCAACCGCTCGTCGTCATCAACCCGGAAATCATAAAGTCTTCGGACGAGCGCTCGGTTTACGAAGAAGGCTGCCTGTCCATTCCGGACTACTATGCCGAAGTCGAGCGCCCTGCTACCGTCAGCATCAAGTATCTCGACCGTGACGGCAAGGAACAGATGGTCGAGGCCGACAGCCTGCTCGCGACCTGCCTTCAACACGAGATCGACCACCTGAACGGGGTGCTCTTCATCGACCATATATCGCGGCTCAAGCGCGAAATGGTGATTAAGAAGTTCACCAAGGCTGCGAAGTCTACCAAGGCACTCTGAGTTCTGTTGAACCGGCGGCTGTCGCATACTATGATATCAGCGATATCATAGTGGAGGTGCCGCATGGGCGATCTTCTGATCCGGGATGTTTCCGACGCGATGAAGCGAGAAATCGCCAGCCGTGCGGAGCGTAGCGGCAACAGCCTCTCCGATGAGGCCAAAGAATTGTTGCGCGAAGCGCTCTTGCGCAGGGCCGATCCGCAGCTTGAGGCGCAGTCGGCCTATGATCTGATCCGCGGGGCCTTCGACAGCGAAGGGGCGTCTGGTGACGAGTTCGCAGCCATCATGGACGAAATCGAAGCAGAACGTAAAAAGGATTTCGGCCGGCCGGTCGAGGATTTGGAATGATCGTCCTCGACACCAATGTCATTTCCGAACTGATCAGGTCCACGCCGCACGAGGGCGTGAAGGCGTGGCTCTTTCGCCAGGATCGCTCAAGGCTCTACCTCTGCACGGTTGTCTTGATGGAGCAGACGTACGGCGCAGAGAAGACAATGTTGAAAACCGGCTCCGATCGCTATTTCCGGGCGATCGACAATCTTCTGGCTGGCCAGTTCCGCGACCGCGTTTCCGTCTGGGATGCCGACGCCGCTTTCATGACCGGCCGTCTCCGAGCAAAGCGTGAGAGCATGGGACGTCCGATCTCGGTTCAAGACGCCATGATCGCCGCCATCTGCCTGACGCATGGTGCAACGCTGGCGACACGCAACACAAAAGACTTCGAAGGGCTTGATCTCAAGTTCGTAAACCCGTTTGAAGACGGCTGATCCTATAGACTGGCGAGAAAGAATGTCTCTTCGCATCATTTTCATGGGAACGCCCGAGTTCTCGGTCCCCACCTTGCGCATGCTGGTGGATGCCGGGCACACGATCCCGGCGGTCTATACGCAGCCGCCGCGTCCGGGCGGGCGGCGCGGGCTCGACTTGCAGAAGTCGCCGGTGCATCAGGCCGCTGAGCTTCTCGGCATTCCGGTCTTCACGCCCGTCAACTTCAAGGAGCCGGACGAGCGCACGCGTTTCGCAGACCACGGGGCCGATGTCGCCGTCGTTGTCGCCTACGGCCTGCTGCTGCCCGAAGCGATCCTCGGCGGCACGCGCTACGGCTGCTACAACGGCCACGCGTCGCTGCTGCCGCGCTGGCGCGGTGCCGCCCCCATCCAGCGCGCGATCATGGCCGGCGATGAAAAGACCGGCATGATGGTGATGAAGATGGACAAAGGGCTCGATACCGGGCCGGTGGCGCTCACCCGCGAGGTCGAGATCGGCCCAGACATGACCGGCGGCGAGCTGCACGACAAGCTCATGCATGCCGGCGCGAGAGCAATGGCCGAGGCGATGGTAAAGCTCGAAATGGGCGATCTGCCCCTGACGCAGCAGCCGGCAGAAGGCGTTCTCTACGCTGCGAAGATAGACAAGAGCGAGACGCGGATCGATTTTTCCAAGGATGCGGCCGACGTGCACAATCATATCCGCGGCCTGGCGCCTTTTCCTGGCGCATGGTTCGAGCTGACGGTCGGGACCAAGCCCGAGCGCGTGAAGGTGCTGGGCTCGGAGCGTGTGGAAGGCTCCGGCACCGCAGGCGAATTGCTGACGGACGATCTCGCGGTTGCCTGCGGCTTTGGCGCGGTCCGCCTGACCAAGCTGCAGAAAGCCGGCGGCAAGCCGATGGCGGCTGCCGATTTCCTGCACGGCATACCGCTTCCATCAGGCACGAGGCTCGCCTGATGCACCGCTATCGCATGACCGTCGAATATGACGGGGCGCTTTATGTCGGCTGGCAACGACAGGATAACGGCCCGTCCGTCCAAGCGGCGATAGAGAAGGCGATCCTGTCGGCCAGCGGCGAGACGGTATCGGTCCGCGGCGCGGGGCGCACCGATTCCGGTGTGCACGCGATGGGCCAGGTCATCCACGCCGATCTTGCCAGGGAGTGGGCGTCCTTCAAGCTGCAGAATGCGTTGAATGCCCATCTGAGGCTTGCAGGCGAGCGTGTCTCGATTGTTGAGGTTGACGCGGCCAGCGAATTCTTCGACGCACGCTTTTCAGCGCTGCGCCGCCACTATCTCTACCGCATCATCACCCGCCGCGCACCGCTGGCGATCGAAGCCGGCAAGGCATGGTGGGTGCCAAAGACGCTCGATCACGAGGTGATGCATGCCGCCGCGCAGACGCTGGTGGGCAGGCACGATTTCTCGACGTTCCGCTCGGCGCACTGCCAGGCTAACAGTCCCGTTCGTACGCTGGACCGGCTGGACGTGACCCGCAACGCCGAACTGATCGAAATTCGTGCCACGGCCCAAAGCTTCCTGCACAACCAGATCCGGTCATTCGCGGGAACGCTGAAGCTCGCGGGCGAGGGCAAATGGACGCCGGACGATGTCCGCGCCGCGTTGGACGCACGCGACCGCAAGGCCTGCGGCCCCGTGGCGCCGCCAGACGGGCTCTACTTCATGCAGGTCGACTATCCCGAGGTGATCATCGACCGCCGCAATGCCGGCCAGGCCGGTAACCAGGTTGATGATCCGTCATAAATCCCAGGTTGGCGGAAAACCTGCGGAATAGTGCGCAATACGCACTATTCCCTTTCATGAGTGCGTATGATGCACTGTATCCTATCCAAAAGCGGCGATCGGTATGCCGACAACCGTCATCATCGGGAAACTGAGGAACAGGATTTTCGCCGATGATCGCAATCCGCCGCATTTCCATATCGTGACACCCGAGCACGAGGCATTGGTACAGATTTCTGACTTTGCCATTCTGCGGGCTCGATCGATCGCCGTTCCTATGAGATTGCCCTGGCGTGGGCTTCCGACAACAAGGAGGTTTTGGAACATGAATGGCAGCGCCTCAACAAACGATGACATGATCTCTGTAGGCCCGCCTGTTCCGAAGATCGTCGAGGTAGAGCCACTGGATGCTCGCAAGGTCAGGATCACCTGGAAATCCGGAGAGAGCAAGATTGTGGATCTGGCGCCGGCGCTGGAGAGCCGGCGCATCTATATCCCGTTGCGCGGCGATGCCGCGTGACCGGCAGTGAGTACGGCGACGCCATCGAATGGCCCGCTGAGGACCTCGTGTTTTCGGCGGTATGGCGGCCGCCTTGGAGATATCGAGACGGCTGGTAGCAGATTATCGCAAGGGCAAGCCGATCCCGCGCCACATCGCGCTGGCAAACGCGCTATCTGATCGAGCACCATGTCAAATGATCGAACCTATATCGGGTAAATGCCGAGAAAACGCTGAAGATACTCCGATAGCAGCAGGGATGGTACGAGCAGCACCAGTGTCAGTGCCCCGACGATCAGGCCGTTGCCGTGGAGGATCATCCTGAGGATGCGGGCGATGGAGAAGACCTGCGCCAGCATGAAGGCAAGCAACAGCAGCGAGACGAGGCCCACAAGCCCCGGCAGGAAGAAGACGAGCGCGAGCAGCAGCCCGTTGATATAGGAGAGCGGTACGCCCAGCCAGTTGACGCTGACGATCAGTGCCGAGAAGCGTTCGCCCTTGTGAAATGCAAGCAGCAGCAGACCGGCCAGCACGAGCGGCACGAACCAGTTCGCGGCCTCCACGAGCCCCAGGCGGAAGTAGAAGAGCATGCCGACATCGGTGTGCGGCGGCATGGTCTGCAGGAACGCCTGGCGCCACCAGAGCCATGATATGCCCATGGGCGGCAGGCACCACAGGATCGCCCAGAAGGAGCGATTGACGCCGCGCTCGGACATGTCGAGAAACCGGAAGCCGCGCGGATCCATGCGGATCAGCAGCCACAGCCCTGCCAGATAGTATTGAACTTCCCTAATGCCCGGCATTCTCGAACCAGCGCTCGATGAAGGTTTCGTAGATGACGGTGAGGCGCTCGAGGTCGGAAACCGCGACGCGCTCGTCCACCATATGCATGGTCTGCCCGACGAGGCCGAACTCGACGACTGGGCAATAATCCTTGATGAACCGGGCGTCGGAGGTGCCGCCTGTCGTGGAAAGCTTGGGCGAATGACCGGTCACGCTTTCGATAGCCGAGGACATCGAGGCAATCAGCGCATTGTTGCGAGTCAGAAACACGTGGCTCGGACGCTCCGCCCAGACGATGTCGTACTTAAGCGGCGCGCGACCTGGACGCAGCACGCCGTCGCTGGCGGCGGCATCGAGGCGGCGCAGGATCTCCTCCTGCAGGCTCTCGGCCGTCCAGCTGTCGTTGAAGCGAATGTTGAAGCTTGCCGTCGCCTTGGCGGGAACGACGTTCGTCGCCGGGTTGCCGACGTCGACGGTCGTTACTTCGAGATTGGATGGCTGGAAATTGTCGGTGCCGGTGTCAAACGGCGGGTCCATCAGCGCCTGCGTCAGCTGCAGGATGCCGCGCACCGCATTGTCAGCAAGATGCGGATAGGCGGCATGGCCCTGGACGCCGTGAGCCGTAATCTTGCCGGAGAGCGAACCGCGGCGGCCGATCTTGATCATGTCGCCAAGCCTGTCCGGATTGGTCGGCTCGCCGACAAGGCAGGCATCCCAGCGCTCGCCGCGCTCGGCAGCCCACTTGAGCAGCTTGGTCGTGCCATTGATCGCAGGACCTTCCTCGTCGCCGGTGATCAGCAAGGAGACGGAGCCTTTCGGCGCGCCATGCTTCTCGATATGGCGGGCAACAGCTGCAACGAAGCAGGCGATGCCCCCTTTCATGTCGACGGCGCCGCGGCCGAAAAGGTCGCCGTCAGCGATCTCCGCTGCAAAAGGCGGATACGTCCAGGCGGCTTCGTCGCCGACCGGAACCACATCGGTGTGGCCGGCGAACATCAGGTGCGGGCCGGCATCGCCGAGGCGCGCATAGAGGTTCTCGATGTCGGGCGTGCCGGCCTCTGACGCCCTCACCTTGTCTACCTCGAAGCCAAGCGGCGACAGCATCGCGTCGAGTGCCGAAAGCGCACCGCCCTCAGCAGGCGTGACGGACGGGCAGCGAATCAGGGTCTGGAGATTGGCGACGGGATCGGTAGCGGTCATGGAAATGGAACTATCCGGCGGTAGTGGCAAAGAAAAGGCAAGGCGGCGTGGCCGCCCTGTGGAATGCGCCGTCCGTGTGCCGGATCGATGTCCGGCCGGCAACGTGGCGGCGACCCGCGCCTCGATAGACGCGCGGGTCGCCGGGAGGTTCGGATTGCATCAGTCGCGCAGCAGCTCGTTGATGCCGGTCTTCGAACGGGTCTTTTCATCGACGCGCTTGACGATGACCGCGCAGTAGAGATGCGGGGCCGGCAGGCCGTTGGCCATCGTCGCATTGCCCGACGGCATGGAGCCGGCGACGACCACGGAATAGGGAGGCACTTCGCCGTACATCACTTCGCCTGTCGCCCGGTCGACGATCTTGGTGGACTTGCCGATGTAGACGCCCATGCCGAGAACCGAGCCTTCGCGGATGATGCAGCCTTCGACCACTTCCGAGCGGGCGCCGATAAAGCAGTTGTCCTCGATGATCGTCGGGCCGGCCTGCATCGGCTCCAGAACGCCGCCGATGCCGACGCCGCCGGAGAGATGCACATGCTTGCCGATCTGGGCGCAGGAGCCGACGGTCGCCCAGGTGTCGACCATCGTGCCTTCATCGACGAAAGCGCCGAGATTGACGAAGGAGGGCATCAGAACGACGTTCTTGCCGATATGGGCAGAGCGCCGGACGACGCAGTTCGGCACGGCGCGGAAGCCGGCGGAGCGGTATTCGCTCTCGCCCCAGTTCTCGAACTTCGACGGCACCTTGTCCCACCAGGTTGAATTGCCCGAACCGCCCTTGACGACTTCCATGTCGTTGAGGCGGAAGGAAAGCAGCACAGCCTTCTTCAACCACTGATTGACCTTCCAGACGCCATCGGCGCCGCGTTCGGCAACACGCGCTTTGCCGCCGTCGAGAAGCTCGAGCGCGGCTTCGACAGCATCGCGCACTTCGCCCTTGGTCGAGGTGTTCACGTTGTCGCGATTGTCAAAGGCGGTCTCGAGGGTCTTTTCGAGGGACGAAAGGTCGGTGGCGCTCATGGGAATTCCTTAAACTTCGATCTTTATCGTGGAGACCAAAGCCTCCGGGAATTGTGATAGGCGGGATGCGATCTGCTCTATCGCATGCAGGGCTAAAATGGAATGATTTTTCGGGACAGGATCACTCTCCCGTTTGAAGGCATGAAACGACATGCCGGCAGTGGCTGCCGGCGGGACTGAAAGGCATTTCGATATGGCAAAGGGACGAAACGGCAGGCTGCGGCGCAAGGATGGCGTCTGGGACCCGTTGAAGACGAGCGAGACCGACAAGCAACGCGCCGAGGCCGTGCCGAAGACGCCGCAGACGCTGTCGCCGGCCTATCGCCTTGCCTATGCCGACGAGGAGTTCCTGTGCCGCGAGGAGCTGCGGCCGATCCGTCTGCAGCTGGAATTGATGAAGACGGAAATGATGCTGACGGAGCGCGGCATCAAATCGACAGTCGTCATGTTTGGCGGCGCCCGCATCCCCGCACCCGGCCAAAGCGCCTGGGCGGCGCGAAACGAGGTGCAGCGCGCCAATCTGGAGGCAGCTTCGGTCTATTACGACGAAGCGCGCAAGTTCGCCCGTCTCTGCTCGAAATATTCGGCCGGCTTCGATTTCCACGAGTATGTCATCGTCACCGGCGGCGGACCCGGGGTCATGGAGGCGGGTAATCGCGGCGCGGCAGACGAGGGCGCGCCGTCGATCGGCCTCAACATCGTGCTCCCGCACGAACAGGCGCCGAACGTCTACGTGACGCCTGAGCTCAGCTTCAATTTCCACTATTTCGCGATCCGTAAGATGCACTTCATGGTGCGCGCCAAGGCAATCGCCGTCTTCCCGGGCGGTTTCGGCACCCTCGATGAGTTTTTCGAGTGCCTGACGCTGATCCAGACCGGCCGCATGGAAAAGATGCCGCTCATTCTGTTCGGCGAGATGTTCTGGCGCAGCATCGTCAATTTCGAAGCGCTGGCGGAATTCGGCACGATCGCGCCCGATGACGTCGATCTGATCAGCTTCGTCGACACCGCCGACGCCGCCTGGAAGATCATCCAGGATTTCTACGAGCACCACGACTAGAGCAATTCCAACAAAAGTGCATCGTGGTCTGGGGTAATCGCGCCGCGATTACCCCATGTTTTGCGTTCGCAATTGCGTGAAAACAAAAGGTTAGAGCGTTTTCGCGATTCGGAGAAATGCGGAAACGCTCCTAGAAAAACCCGCCGCGAAGATCGCGGCGGGTTTCGCATTCCGTAAGCTGTTGATTACGGAAATGGGCGATCCGGCATGTCGGCAATCGAGATTGTGCCGTCCTTGTTGCGGTCCATCCAGGTGAAGAACTTGTCGAAGGCGGCTTCGGCTTCCTGCTTGGAAATCTGGCCGTTTTCGTCGGTGTCGATCCGCTGCATCATTATCATGCCGCGCATCATGCCTCCGCGCTCCATGCCGCCGCGATGCGGGCCGCCATTGGCGCCGCCTGCCGGTGGTGCGGGCTGCACGCTGTCGGCATCGGCCGGGGGTGCCATCGGCGCTCCGTTATCATCGGCCGTGTCGTCGGCCGGTGCCTTGGCCTTTGCCATCTGGGCTTCCCGGTATTTGCGGATCTCGCCCGGTGTCAGTGAGCCGTCCTTATCGGTATCGATCGCGACAAAGATCGCCTCCATCCCATCCTTGGCTTCCTGCTTGGAGATTTGGCCGTCCTTGTTTGCATCGAACTGCTGGAGCATTCGAACGAAGATGATCTCGCGCATGGCCGCCATGCGCGGTGCGCCCATCATTGTGCCCATCGCAGGGTGCGGGCCTGGCGGATGGTGCTTCTTGTCGTGAGGTGCGGCAAGGCTGGTGCCGGCTGCGGCGCCGACAATCAAGACGGAGGAAATTGCGGCCAGTATCAGCTTGTTCCGAGGCATCTTGTTTCCTTTCAGTGCGCGATCTCATTGGGATCACACGAGAAAAGTAGGGCCGGTGCTGCAAATTGCCCAATTAAAGATCGGTAAGCTGGATGAAACTTTCGTAACCTAGACGGTAATCTTCCCAAGAAAATCAGTAAGATCGTCGGTGACGAAATCGATGTGATCGTCATCGCCGCTGGTTTTTTCCCACCACTCGACGACCGTTTCCTCGAGGTTGTTAGGCACCAGCAGAACCGTCTGCATGCCGAGCGCCTTCGGAACCTTGAGATTGCGCGGCAGGTCCTCGAACATCGCCGCCTTGCCGGTTTCGACCCGCTTCAGCGCCGTGAATTTGTCGTAGGTCGCCTGCGCGGGCTTCGGCACGAAGTCGGCCGCGACGATATCGAAGATGTCATCGAAGTGCTCGAGGATACCGAGCGCGCCCGCAGTCATCTCGGCATGCCTGACGCTGCCATTGGTGAAAATGAACTTGCGGCCGGGAAGAGCCTTGATCGCTGCACCCAGGTCCGGCTGCGCCGTTAGGCTCGAATAGTCGATCGCATGCGCCTTCTCGAGAAAGTCGTTCGGATCGATGCCGTGATGGATCATCAGACCCTGCAGCGTCGTCCCGTGCTCCAGATAGTATTGCTTCTGCAGCTTGCGCGCCTCATCGCGCTCCATCTGTAGCAGCGTCGACACATAGGACGTCATGTTCTTGTCGATCTGCGCGAAGAGATTGACGTGATGCGGATAGAGCGTGTTGTCGAGGTCGAAGACCCACTCGGTCACGTGCGAAAAATCGGATCTGGTCGGGGTACGATCTATCTTGGTCATGGCGGCTTTATGGCACGGCTGGCGCGCCATGCCAAAGTTTTTCACTGCGATCCTCCGCAAAAAGGCCTTGGGAAATTCTCAGCTTTGAGGCTGCCTAGGCTGGTTTTTGCCGTCGTCCGGGTCTGTTCTGCGGGCTCTGCGACCGAGTGGGGCGCACCACAGGATGCGGAGGAGGAAACGATGCTGCTGATCCGCACGTTTGGCAGGCTGCCGCCTCGCGCCATCGATCCAGCCGAATGAAACAGGTGCCCGATGAAATAGGTGCCCGATTTTCGGCGGACGGAAAACGGCAGCAATGGTAGAACGCATCATGCTTTTCGACCTTCCCAGTGAAGACACGCTCTACAATGCGTTGATCGCCCGCAGTTCCGACTACGAGGGCCTTGCCTATGCCTGCGTGAAGACAACGGGTATTTTCTGCCGGTTGACCTGCCCGGCGCGCAAGCCAAGGCGGGAGAACACGCTCTTTTGCGATTCCATCGCCACCTGCATGCAATCAGGATTCCGGCCATGCCGGCGCTGCAAGCCGCTGGAGCAGCCCGGCAAGGAGCCGATAATCGACGAATTGCTGGCAGCGCTCGATCTTGATCCGGCGGCGCGATGGACGGAAGACGATCTGGTCCGAAAAGGCTACGACCCCTCCACCGTGCGTCGCGCATTCAAACGCTCGCTCGGCATGACCTTCCTCGATGTCGCACGCCATCGCCGCCTCGGCGCGGCGGCGAGGCAGCTTGCCGGAGGCGCGCGTGTCATTGATGCGCAGCTCGATGCGGGTTACCAGTCCGGCAGCGGTTTTCGCGCGGCGTTCCAGCGGCTCATCGGCGCGGCGCCTGCTATGTCGCAGAACCGCGAACTGCTGTTTGCCGACTGGTGCGAGACGCCGCTCGGGCCGATGGTGGCGGTGGCCGATCGGACGCATCTGCATCTCCTGGAGTTTCACGACCGCAAGGCGCTGCCGGCTGAGCTTGAGGGCCTACAGCGCAAGACGCGCTCGACGGTTGCCGCCGGGCGGACCCAGGCAATCGACCAGATCGAGGCCGAGCTCGGCGCCTATTTCGAAGGACGATCGGCCGATTTCAGAACGCCTCTCGCGTTCGGTGGCGGTACCGCCTTCGAGCGAGAGGTCTGGACGAAGCTCATGAACATCCCTGTCGGCGAGACGCGCGCCTATGGCGACATCGCCCGCGAGATGGATAACCCCCAGGTCGTGCGCGCTGTCGGCCGCGCCAACGGCGCAAACCAGATCGCCATCGTCATCCCCTGTCATCGCGTCATCGGTGCGGATGGATCGCTGACAGGCTATGGTGGCGGCCTATGGCGCAAAAAATGGCTTCTGCGGCATGAAGGAAAGATGAAGCCCAAGGGGCTGTTTGAGGAGGGAATGCAATGAATCAGGTAGAAAAGGCGAGGGCGTTCGGCGCACTGCATAGGAAGGGAACCCCCGTTGTTCTCTACAACATCTGGGACGCAGGGACCGCAAGGGCCGTCACCGAAGCAGGCGCCAAGGCGCTTGCGACCGGCAGCTGGTCGGTCGCGGCGGCGCAGGGCTACGGCGACGGCGAGAAGATCCCGCTGGACGCACTGGTGGCCGTGGCTCGCCAGATCACGGCAGTCAACGATTTGCCGCTATCCGTCGATGTCGAAGGCGCTTACTCGACTGAGCCCGCAGGTGCAGCTGCCAACGTCGCCAAGCTGATCGACGCGGGCGCTGTCGGGATCAATTTGGAGGATCGGGTGGTCGGCGGAAGCGGCCTGCACGCCGTTGAAAATCAGGCAGCCCGCATCCGTGCCATCCGCGAGATGGCCGAAGGCAGGGGCATCCCGTTCTTCATCAATGCGCGCACCGATCTCTTTCTCGCTGAGGGCGACCAGTCGAAGCATGCCGGCCTGGTCGATGAAGCGATCGAGCGCGGCAAGGCCTATGCGGCGGCCGGCGGCAGCGGGCTCTTCGTGCCGGGGCTGGTCGACAAAGGCTTGATCGAGAAAATCTGCCGTGCCTCGGCACTGCCGGTCAACGTCATGATGTGGCCCGGAACTCCCGATCAGAAGACGCTTGCAGAGCTCGGCGTCGGTCGCGTCAGCTACGGGCCGGGGCCATACCGGGCGATGATAGAAAAATTGAAGGAGGCAGCGGCGGGGGTGTTTGCCGCCGCCGCTGGCTAAAACAATCCCACAAAAGCGCGTAGCGGTTTTGCATCCGGAACTACGAAGAAAACAAAAGCGTTTCCGCGATTCGAAGAAAAGCGGAAATGCTCTATCGTCGGCTTAGGGAATGATCAGCGTTCCCGCGCCATGCTCGGTGAAGATTTCGAGCAGGACAGAATGGGCGGTCTTGCCGTTCAGGATGACGACGCCCTGGACGCCCGCCTTGATGGCGTCGATGCAGGTCTCTACCTTCGGGATCATGCCGCCGGAGATCGTACCGTCGGCGATCAGCGCATGCGCCTGGGAGACGGAGAGCTCCTTGATCAGGTTACCCTGCTTGTCGAGCACGCCGGGAACATCGGTCAGGAACAGCAGGCGCGTGGCGTTCAGCGCGCCGGCGATGGCGCCGGCAAACGTGTCGGCATTGATGTTGTAGGTCGCACCGTCGCGGCCGGGAGCAACCGGTGCGATGACGGGGATCATTTCCGAACGCGCAAGCAGGTCGATGAGCGTCCGGTCGACCTCGACGACTTCGCCGACGAAGCCGAGGTCCAGAACCCGCTCGATGTTGGAATCTGGGTCCTTGATGGTCTTGCGCGCCTTTTCGGCGAAGACCATGTTGCCATCCTTACCGCAAAGGCCGATCGCCCATTCGCCGGTCTGGTTGATGAGCGCCACGATCTCCTTGTTGATCGAGCCGGCGAGCACCATCTCGACGATCTCGACCGTCTTTGCGTCGGTGACGCGCAGCCCGCCCTCAAATTTCGATTCGATCCCCATCTTCGTCAGCATCGCGCCGATCTGCGGCCCGCCGCCGTGAACGACGATCGGATTGACGCCGGATTGCTTCAACAGCGCGATGTCGCTGGCAAAAGCCTTGCCGAGCTCGGGATTGCCCATGGCATGGCCGCCGTACTTCACGACGATCGTCTTGTTCTCGTAACGCTGCATGAACGGCAGTGCCTTGGCCAGGAGGCGTGCCTGAGTTTCGCTTTCGGTCTCGATCATGGGATACCCCGCGGGAATTGGTTGCGGCCTTTTATCTCAAGTTTTTGACAGATGGAATAATCCAGACTGCATTAGTTTACCGTATCTGCTCGCATTCGGGCGACTTGCCAAATGCTGGACAACGCCCTTACTTACGCCACAGCAAAGGGAAGAGGCGCGGCATGACGAGCGAGGAAATCGCAGGACTGATCGGCCGCGTCGCCATTGGCGACCGCAAAGCCTTCGAAGCGCTCTATCGCGAAACCGGTCCGAAACTTTTTTCCATCTGCCTGCGTATCTTGAAGGACCGAATGGAGGCGGAGGAAGCCCTGCAGGAGGTCTACATCAAGATCTGGCAGCGCGCTTCGGCTTTTGCGGCCACCACGGGCGCGCCGTCGTCCTGGCTGGCAGCGATTGCGCGCAACCAGGCGATCGACACGCTGCGCAGTCGCAAGCCCGTGGCCGACGAATTGGACAGCGCATACGACCTTGCCGACGGCGAACTCAATCCGGAGGAGCAGACAGTGATCCGGGATGTAGGAAGGCGGATTGACACCTGCATGGAAGAGTTGGAAGCTGATCGGGCGGTGGCAGTACGAAGGGCTTATGTCGAAGGACTGAGCTATCTCGAGCTGGCCGCTCAGTTCGGCGTACCTTTGAATACGATGCGCACATGGCTGCGGCGCAGCCTCCTGAAGCTGAGAGAGTGCATGGAACGATGACATCGTCGGATCAAAGCAAGGGCGGCCGTTCCCGCGACGAAGTGCTCGCAGGCGAGTATGTGCTCGGCGTTCTCTCCTTCAAGGACCGGCAGGTGGTGGAAGAACGCATGCGCCGCGACCGTCCGTTTGCTGCCATCGTCAGCCGGTGGGAGGCCAATCTCTCGACCTTCAACGACGACTATGATGTCGTCACCCCGAGCCAGGAAACCTTCAAGCAGGTCGAGGCGCGCCTGTTCGGCTCGCCCGACAGAGCCTCCGTGCCTGCGCGCGGCCTTTGGAATTCGGTGGTGTTCTGGCGGTCGCTAACCGCCGCATCCCTGCTGCTCACTACTGCCGCACTTGTGCTCGCCTTTGCGGCGGTCTCCCCGCCGAAACCTGGCGCGCCGCTCGTAGCCGAGCTTTCGGCGCCGGGCAGCCAGGTCAACCTCCTGGCATCCTATGAAGCCCAAACCGGCCGTATGAAAATCATCCCGGTTGCGGCGGGCAAACCCGAGGAGAAGTCCCTCGAACTCTGGATGGTGCCGACAAACGGCGCGCCGAAGTCGCTCGGCGTGTTCCCGCCGGGGCAGACCGGCGAGCTTGTCATTCCGCCCGACATGCGCGGCAGCATCGGCGATGGAACCACGTTTGCCGTCAGTCTGGAGCCCTTCGGCGGCTCGCCGACCGGCCGGGCCACCGGGCCGATCGTCGCCAGCGGCAGTGCGCACAGGCCATAGAAGTTTTCGCTGAAACTCTTTTTGCCGCCACCTCGTAGATCCTCATGTCCGGGCATCGCTTAGGCATTCGGCTAGCTATCTGCCAGCGGACGCAAGAGGAGAACAATCATGATCAAGTCCGCACTGCGCACCATCGCGCTTGCAACTGCTGTGTCCGCACTCGCTTTCGCCGCGCAGGCCAAGAACCCCATGGTTGGTGGCGCCGCAATGTATCCGACAAAGAACATCGTCGAGAATGCGGTGAACTCAAAGGATCACACGACGCTGGTTGCAGCCGTCAAGGCAGCCGGTCTCGTCTCGACGCTCGAGGGGAAAGGCCCGTTCACCGTCTTCGCACCGACCAACGAAGCATTCGCGGCACTCCCGGCCGGCACGGTCGATACGCTGCTGAAGCCGGAGAACAAGGCCAAGCTCACCAAGATCTTGACCTGCCACGTCGTTGCTGCCGATGCCATGTCCAAGACGGTCGCCAAGATGATCAAGGATGACGGCGGCGAACACGACATCAAGACGGTCGGCGGCTGCGTTCTGAAGGCCAAGGAAAGCATGGGCAAGATCACGCTCACCGACGAGAGCGGCGGCGTGGCGCATGTGACCATCGCCGACGTCAAGCAGTCGAACGGCGTCATCCACGTCGTCGACAAGGTTTTGCTGCCGAAGATGTAATCGAGTTCAGGCAGCCTTTAGGGGCGCCCTATTCCACCCCGGGGCGCTTCTTTCACTTCCAGTTGGCGGTGCCGACGGTCTGCGCGATCGCTTCGCGCAGATCATCCAGCCCCTCGCTCTTTTCGGACGAGGTGGCGATGATGCCGGGATAGGCAGCCGGCCGCTTTTTGATCTTTTCGGCGGTGTCGGCGAGCAGCTTCGTCACAGCCGGAGGCTTGATCTTGTCGGTCTTGGTCAGCACCACCTGATAGGACACGGCAGCCTTGTCGAGCAGGTCCAGCACCTCGTCGTCGTTCTTCTTGATCCCGTGGCGGCTGTCGATCAGCACGTAGACGCGCTTCAGCGTCGCGCGGCCTCGCAGGTAATCGAACACTAGCTTGGTCCACGCGTCCACATGCTCCTTCGGCGCCTTCGCATAGCCGTAGCCCGGCATATCGACCAGCGCCATCGGCGGTAGATCGCCGCCTTCGCCGGAATATCCCTCGGGCACGAAGTAGTTGAGCTCCTGCGTTCGCCCTGGCGTGTTGGAGGTGCGCGCCAGCCCCTTGTGGCTGACGAGCGCGTTGATCAACGACGACTTTCCGACATTCGAACGGCCGGCGAACGCGACTTCCAGCGGTCCTTCCGGCGGCAGGAATTTCAGGGAAGGCACGCCGCGGATGAAAATCCACGGACGCCCGAAGAGCGGCTTGTCGTTGTTGTCGGTCATTCGGCCTTTTCCAGCGCGTCCAAATCCAGTGAACGTATGGCATTCAGGTTTCGGTTGGTTTTGTCAACCGGTGGGCAGAAAGGAGAAAGCCCCGCGGAAGCGGGGCTTTCGTCATTTTTCAGTTGGCGCCGGCTTTCGCCGGAACAGGCCCTTCAGGTTGTCGAAGAGCTCGATCTTCACGCCATGTCGGCGCATGATCACGCCCTGCTGGATCACCGACAGCGTGTTGTTCCAGGCCCAGTAGATGACGAGGCCGGCCGGGAAGCTTGCCAGCATGAAGGTGAAGACCAGCGGCATCCAGTTGAAGATCATCGCCTGTGTCGGATCCGGCGGCGTCGGGTTCATGCGCATTTGTACGAACATCGTCACACCCATGATCAGCGGCCAGACACCGAGATGAAGGAAGGTCGGAGCCGCAAACGGCAGCAGGCCGAAGAGATTGATGAACGACGTCGGATCGGGCGCCGAAAGGTCCTGGATCCAGCCGAAGAACGGCGCGTGGCGCATCTCGATGGTGATGTAGATCACCTTGTAGAGCGAGAAGAAGATCGGGATCTGCAGCGCGATCGGCCAGCAGCCGGCGATCGGATTGATCTTCTCTTCCTTGTAAAGCTGCATTGTCGCCTGCTGCAGGGCCATGCGGTCGTCGCCGAATTTCGCCTTCAGCTCTTCCATCTTCGGCTGCACGCGCTTCATGTTCGCCATCGAAGCGTACTGCTTGCTGGCGAGCGGGAAGAACAGCGCCTTGACGACGATGGTCGTCATCAGGATCGCGACGCCGAAGTTGCCGAAGTAGCGGAAGAAGAAGTCCATCAGCTTGAACATCGGCTTCGTCAGGAAGTAGAACCAACCCCAGTCGATCAGGCGGTCGAACTTCGGGATCGAATAGGTCTTCTCGTAGCCGTCGATGACGGGAACTTCCTTGGCGCCGGCGAATACGAGGTTCTTGAGCTCGACCGACTGGCCCGGCGCAACGGTGACCGCGTTCTGCTTGTAGTCGGCCTGGAAGCGCGGCTGACCGTCGGTGAAGTGGCTGAAGCGCGCGTCATAGGCCGTCTGCTGCGGCGGAATGATCGTTGCTGCCCAGTATTTGTCGGTGATCCCGAGCCAGCCGCCTGTTGCCGTTGCCGGCGCGACAGCTTCCTTCTCGACAGCTGCGTACTTGCTCTCGATGAGGCTGTCGCCGATGACGCCGATGAAACCTTCGTGCAGGACGTAGGTGGAGGCCACCGCCGGCTTGTTGTAACGCGTCACGCGGCCGTAGGACGAAAGCGCCGCCGGAGCCTGACCGGCATTGGTGACCTTGTCCGTGACTGTGAACATGTAGTGTTCGTCGACGGAGATCGTGCGGGCAAAGGTAATACCCTTGTCGTTGGTGTAGGTCAGCGTGACCGGGGCCTTCTCGGTCAGCTTCGCGCCTTCCGGCGCCGTCCACACGGTGGACGGGCCTGGAACGCTGCCGGTGGCCTCGTCGCCGATGTAGCCGAGCTCCGCAAAGTAGCCATCCTTAGTTTCGGACGGGCTGAAGAGGGTGATGATCGGGCTCGAGTCGTCCACGGTCTCGTGGTAGCCCTTGAGCTTCAGGTCGTCGAGGCGAGCGCCGGCGAGGTTGATGGAGCCGGAAAGCGCCGGCGTATCGATCATTACGCGCGGGTTTTTGGCAAGTGCATCGGCAAGCGAGGTGGTGGCCGGAGCCTGGCCGGTCGGGGCCGCGCCGTTCGTCTGCGCGGTATTCGCGCCGCCGGCCGCTGGCGTCTGCGTTTGCTCGGTGTGCTGCTGCGCCTTCTGGGCAAGCTCGGCCTTGCGCTGAGCTTCGATGCGCGGATTCATATATAGGAATTGCCACCCGAGAACGATCAGCACGGAGAGAGCGATCGCAATGAAGTAGTTGCGGTTGTTTTGCATCATACGTTCCTGGGGCGGCCGTCTCCGGACCGCTTGTGTTTCGGCTTTGTCGCGACGCGAGCTTTGAGCTCTGCGGCTAATTCTGTGAAGGATGCTTTGAGCACGTCCCTTCGCGCGACAACCACATAGTCGTGTCCGGGCTGCATTGCAAACCCTGCATGAAGTCGCACCGCCTCTTTCAGGCGCCGTCTCATGCGGTTTCGTTCGACCGCGTTGCCGTGTTTCTTGGTGACGGTGAAGCCGACGCGGGCTTCGGTCCGGGGTTCCTTCCGATCGAGGACCTCGAGCAGGAAGAAGCCGCCTCTGCGTTTTTCGCCATTGCGAACAGCAAGAAACTGCGGGCGGCTTTTCAGCCGCCCGGCAGTGTTTTTGGGTTCTTTCGTCGTCAATTCGCCCGCCATCTTATCGGGCAATTCCGGCTTAAGCCGAAAGACGCTTGCGGCCGCGGCCGCGGCGAGCAACGATGACCTTGCGGCCGCCCTTGGTAGCCATACGCGCACGGAAACCGTGCCGGCGCTTGCGAACAAGCTTAGATGGTTGATAGGTACGCTTCATTTATTTTAAACACCGCGGAGTGCGGCCCTTCTTGAATTTGCATAAAGCAAGGAGCGTTGTTTTTCGAACGGGCGAGGCTATCAAAAGCCTTGTATGACCGGACGTGCGGCGGCTTATACGGATGAAGGTCGGGAAAGTCAATTATCGCCCGAAATTTCCGGATTTGCGATATTTGCAAGGCAAATTCCTGCTGGCCCGTTAAGGTTTGTGACTTCCGGCAAACCTTCCGCGTGCGTGATTTTTTCTCCTGCTTCAACCGATCCGCGCATTTTTCGGCGCCGGCCGGTCCGCTGAACGCAAAAAACGACGTGCTAATGACTAAGTACGGGTAATTTTTTGTAGTGCCGCGGCCAAGCATCCGAAATCGAACGTTAATTTATTTAGGCCAAATTTAGCTATCTGCCGGATAACGTTCCCGGCATGTCATCAGTTGCGGGGGGCCTTCCTTTGAAAATTCGCGGTAAGATCAATCTACTCGTCTCTGCCATGTGCGGCGTCGCGCTGCTTATCGGTGCGACGGCACTGTGGGCAGTGCATCAATACGATCAGAATCTCTCGGCCTATGAGGATGCCGCAGAGCGCGCCTATGCCGGCGAGCGGCTGAACCGTTTCGTGACCGCCACGGTCATGGAGGCTCGCGGTATCTATGGTGCGCCATCGACGAAGGAAGCGGGGGCTTTTGCCAAGGGTCTGCTGACGGACCTCGACCAGATTGACAAGGTTATCGCCTCCTGGGCGCCACTGGTCCCGGCAGAGCAGAAAGACGCCTTTACCAAGTTGACCGATCGGGCCAAGGAATTCCGCGCCTTCCGCGCAGAGACCGCGCGTCTTGGCACCGAGGTTAATCCTCAGGCTGCCAACGAGCAGGGTAACAACGACGCCAACCGCGCAAACCGCAAGGCGTTCCAGGCCGAGATCGATGCGGTCGTCGCAACCGATAAGGCGACGCTCGACGCGGTCAACGCGCTTGTCGAGAGCTCGCGCGCTTCGATCCTCTGGCTGGTCCTCGGCATCACCGCGGTCGGTATTGCCGTTGGCGTTGGCATGGGCTTCTACATCGGCACCATCCAGCTCAGCCGCCCGATCAAAAAGGTCACCGACGCGATCAAGGAAGTCGCCGATGGCAACTTCGATGCCGACGTGCCCTTTGCCGGCCGCCAGGATGAAATCGGCGAAATGGCCGCCGCCGTCGCCATCTTCAAGGAAAATGGTCTGGCCGTGCGCCGCATGAATGCGCAGGAAGCCGCCATGCGCGCCAAGAGCGACGATCTCCAATCCAGCATGTCGGTTGTCGTTGCCGCTGCCGCCGCAGGCGATTTCAGTCGCCGGATCGACAAGGACTACGGCGACGAAAACCTCAACCAGTTCGCCGGCAACATCAATCACCTGCTGTCGAGCGTCGATGGCGGCGTCGGCGAAACCCGTCGCGTTATCGCGAGCCTTTCGGAAGGCGATCTGACCCAGACGATGCGCGGCAATTTCCAGGGCGCCTTCGCCGAGCTGCAGCAGAACGTCAACAGCACCTTCGCGACGCTTCAGACGACGATGCGCGAGGTTCGCGAAACCGCCGAAGGGTTCCACGGCAACACCAACGAGCTGCGTGCGGCAAGTGACGATCTCTCCAAGCGTACCGAGCAGCAGGCCGCCGCTCTTGAGGAGACCTCCGCAGCGCTCGACGAGATTACTGCCGTCGTCAACAACTCGACGGAACGCGCCCAGGAAGCCAGCGTCATGGTCTCCGAAGCCAAGGACGATGCCGGCAAGTCGGGTATCGTCGTCCGCAATGCCGTCGATGCCATGGGCCGCATCGAGCAGGCGTCGCGTGAGATCAGCCAGATCATCAACGTGATCGACGAGATCGCCTTCCAGACCAACCTGCTGGCGCTGAATGCGGGCGTCGAGGCAGCACGCGCCGGCGAAGCCGGCAAGGGCTTTGCGGTCGTTGCCCAGGAAGTGCGCGAGCTGGCCCAGCGTTCCGCAACCGCCGCCAAGGATATCAAGGGTCTCATCACCAAGTCCGGCGACGAAGTGCAGGTCGGCGTCAAGCTGGTCCAGGCGACCGGCGAAGCGCTCTCGCAGATCGAACGGCGCGTCAACGCGATCAACGACCACATCCATTCGATCGCCACAGCCGCCAAGGAACAGGCGACCGGCCTCAAGGAAGTCAACACCGCCGTCAACCAGATGGACCAGGTGACCCAGCAGAACGCCGCGATGGTGGAGGAAACCTCCGCCGCGACGCACAAGCTCTCCGGCGAAGCCGATGGCCTCGTGCGCCTTATCTCCCGCTTCAAGGTGTCGAACGCGCCGGCAGCGCCTGTTGCCGTCGCTCGCCATCAGGAGCATCGCGCCGTCGCCTCTCCGGCCCGCCGCGCCATGGGCACGGTGGCGCGCGCGTTCAACGGCAACGCCGCCGTTGCCGATCAGAGCTGGGAAGAGTTCTGATCCCTCTCCATCGGACGCTGAAAACGCCGCCTCCGGGCGGCGTTTTTCGTTGCGGCGACTTGCCTCTGCTCGCGGAGATTTGAAAGCGCACTTTTATGGTCTAGTATAGAGACTTGGCATGGCGCCCGGCGCCGAGCGGACAAGAGACGATGCAAGCCCAAGATCAAGGCGACAATGCTGCTGAAAACCCCATGCCGGCCGCCTCCAGGGCCGGCGCAGCCACGTGCAGCGGCTCGGGCAAGTTCAGTGGGCTCTCGGGCAAGCTTCTCTGGCTGACGGTCGTTTGCATCATGCTTGCCGAAGTGCTGATCTTTTTTCCATCGGTCGCCAGCATGCGCCTGCGCTGGCTGGACGAGAGATTGAACGCCGCCGCCGCCGCCGCGATCGTCATCGATGGGCTGCAGCCGGTCGAACTGCCGCGCGCCCTGCAGAAGGAAACGCTGGAGGCAACCGGCACCAAGGCGATCGTGCTGCGCAAGGACGGCACTTCGCGGCTGCTGGCAACTGCCGACATGCCGACCTCCGTTGACGAGCAGTACGACCTCACCGACGTGCCGGCGCACACCGCGATCCGCGACGCCCTCGACACCCTCATCTTCGGTGGCAACCGGATGATCCGTGTCTACGGCCCCGTGCAGGATACCAATACCGGCGTCGAAGTGGTGATGAAGGACAAGTATCTGCGCAATGCGATGCTCGTCTATTCGCGCAATGTGTTTCTGCTGTCGATCCTGATTTCGCTCTTCACCGCCACGCTCGTGTTCTTCGCCATCAACCGTATTCTGATCCGCCCGATCCGCAGGCTGACCGGCAGCATGCAGCAATTCTCCGGCGACCCCGAAAACCCGGACCACGTTTTCGTCGATGATGGCGGGCGCGATGAGCTCGCCGTTGCCGGGAGGCATCTGACCGCCATGCAGACGGAGCTCCAGAAAACGCTGAAGCAGCAGAAGAATCTTGCCGCCCTTGGTCTGGCCGTTTCCAAGATCAATCACGACATGAGAAACATCCTCGCCTCGGCGCAACTGATGTCGGACAGGCTTGTCGACGTCGACGACCCCTTGGTCAAGCGCTTCGCGCCGAAGCTTCTGCGTACGATCGACCGTGCCGTCGGCTATACGACGGAGGTGTTGTCCTACGGTCAGGCAAGCGAATCGGCGCCGCGCCGGCGCAGGCTGCAAGTTTCCGCACTGGTCGAGGACGTCAAGGACATGCTGGCTATCGACGCGCAAAGCGGTGTCGAGTTCGTCGAGCAGATCGGGCCCGAAATCGAGGTCGATGCCGACAACGAGCAGCTCTTCCGCGTTATCCACAATCTCTGCCGCAATGCGCTGCAGGCCCTGACGGCGACGACCGGGCCAGGCGATCCCGAAGGCGCCAAGCGCATCACCATATCTGCCCAGCGGGTGGGCAGCGTCGTCAGCATAACGGTCGACGACACAGGCCCCGGCATGCCTGAGAAGGCCAGGCAGAACCTCTTTGCCGCCTTCCGCGGCTCGGCGCGTTCGGGCGGCACGGGGCTGGGGCTGGCGATCGCGCGCGAGTTGGTGCTTGCCCACGGCGGAACGATCGCGCTTGTGGAAAAACCCTCTGTCGGGACGCAGTTTCGAATCGAAATTCCGGATCGCCCTGTTTCGCTGGACGACTACCGCAGCCGCAGCCACCTTGAAAAGTGATGTAGTTTCCGCAACTCGGCGGCTCCGGCATCAATCTCGCGATTTTTTCAGAAACCCTATTGCATTCCCCCAAAGGACCCTTTAGAGAACCGCCAACCAAGCGGTACAGCCGCTTCCGGTTACGCACCCGTAGCTCAGCTGGATAGAGCACCAGACTACGAATCTGGGGGTCGGGCGTTCGAATCGCTCCGGGTGCGCCATCATTTCCCACTAGATTAGCCCTCAGGGCAGCCACCTAAATTTGCTCGGTAGGCCGCGCTAATCCGCGTTCATGCCGCCTCTCCCGCGACAACGACAAGCAGTTGGCGTTCCCAAGGCCCACGATTACTGTTGAGTGGAAGTCCAGAGGAACCGGGCCGCGGGAACCGCAGCGGCCGTCGGCTGGAATCCCATACGCCTCCCCAAAGCACCAAATGCGTGCGTGAAAGGCGACGTCCGCAGGTGCGGCCGGCGTAGGAGCCATGGCGAAGATTGATCGCAGTGGCCCTTGGCTTCACGATCGCCCTATGCAATTCGCAGCGACGCAGCATGTGCGACCGCAAACAGGCGCTTGGTGGCCTGTTGCCACGATCCCGTCAGCAACGCTCGTAAATCGACCGGTTCAATCGCCGTACTGCACCGGCGTTAGCCTGGCGCAATGTTGCGCGGTGATGGTGGCGCCTCGCTGTCCGCTGGGCAGGCAACGTCGTGGCGCAGGGCCGGAGGGAATGCATGCTGAGTAAGATGGTTCGGGCGCTTGCACTCGGCGCGGGGCTCGCTGCGCTTGCCGGCTGCGTCGATCACGCCAACGCGCCCATCCTTGTCCCGGTTGCACTGACCGATCCGCCGCTCAATCCGCCGGGTATTGCCCACAATATCTGCACCGGGGACGGAAATTTCATGTACCGCGAAGCCCGCAAGCAATACGAGTTGCGGGCCCAGATGGCCCGATATCCGGTCGACGCCGCCAACGAGGAGGCGCAGGCGAGAGCGGCCGCCCGCCGCCAGTACGTGACCTGCATCTCCAGCCAGGGCTACCGGGCCATCTACGACCAGTAGGCGCTTTGCCGTCTGTTCCCATCACGCGCAATCGCCACTGATCACGAGTCTTGGATCTCGCGTGTGATCGTGGAACTTTGCAAGCTGAGACAGCATTTTCCTTCTGTAAATCCGGAAGGAAGGTCTATCATGAAAATGTTCAGCTTTGCTTCGACTACCTTGCCGCTCGGGGCTCTCGTCGCCCTTTCCTGCATCGTTCCAGCGCAGGCTGCGCCCGTGCAGCTCTCAACCTCCGCGAACATAGAAATGGTGCAGTACAAGCCTCATGCCGCCTTTTGGCATGGATATCAGGGGTCGCGCACCGAGCGCCCGGGAATGCGCCGTCACTCTGACGGCTACTGGTACCCGCTCGCAGCCTTTGGCATCGATACTGGCACCACCGGTTCGATCGGCGCGCGCCCGGCGACCGCAGTACCGATGCATAGGCAGACCTACTGCCAAAGCACGTTCGGCGGCACCAATGGCGACGGCAGTATGCCGTGCGACAACGGGTTCTGATCGCGCCGCCCTATCCGCGACGAGAGGCGGCTTCGGCCGCCTCTCTTGCGCCTGCGCGTTCACCCGCACGTTCAATTGCCGGGGACCGTCTCGTTGGCATGTCATGGTTGTGATCCACTTGATACGCATGAACAGCGGGGGTGGGCTAGGGGATTCCCTTCGAAGAGAATGATCGCGATGCTGCCGGTTGCGCCGGCCGAGACAGCGCCTGTGATCGCCGAGGTCGCGAGGCCTGATCCGCCGTCAGCTTTGCACCGTCGAGCAACTCCCGCCCGCCGCGTTGGCCCGCTATTGATGCGGGTGGCTATGCCGGGTGCCGGAGGGCGCCATCTTTCGAGCGAGGTCGACGAAGGCACGCAGCGCCGCCGGCACATGTCGGTGGCCGGAATAATAGAGACAAAGGCCGGGGAAGGGCGGTGTCCAGTCTTCGAGCACGCTGATGAGGCGCCCGGCGGCCAATGCGGCGGCGACGTTGCGCTCGGTCATATAGGCGAGCCCCGCGCCTTCCAGCACGGCCTCCAGCATCAGATCGCTGCTTTGCAGGGTCAGGGACCCCTTGACATCGAGGCGGATCTCCTCGCCATGCCGTTCGAATTCCCAGCGATAGACAGTTCCGCTCGGTAGCCGCAGACGCAGGCATGCGTGGTTCGCCAGATCGTGGGGCGAAGCAGGGATGCCGTGCCTATTGAAGTAATCGGACGAGCCGACGACAAGAAAGCGCTCTTCAGCCCGCAGCGGAATGGCGATCATGTCTTGCGGTACGGTCTCGATCAGCCTCACGCCGAGGTCGAACCCCTCGCTGACGATATCGACCAGCCGCCCGTCGACCGCAATGTCGACGTTGACCAGGGGATAGCGGCGCTGGAATTCGAGAACGATGGGGATGAGGAGGTTGCGGGCGCCGCCTTCGGAACTGTTGATCCTAAGGGTTCCGGACGGTGTCGTCTGAAATTCGCCTGCCTCTTCCATCGCTGCCGAGATGGTCTTCAGCGCGGGTCCGATCTTGTCTAGGAACCGCTCGCCCGCTTCCGTCAGCGAGACGCTGCGGGTCGTCCGGTTGAACAGGCGGACACCGAGCCGGCCTTCGAGCGACGCGACGGAGTGGCTCAGCGCCGACGCCGACATGCCGAGTTCCAGCGCCGCCGCGCGAAAGCTCCGGGCGGCGGCCACGGCGACGGCGGCATTGAGCTCCACGAGGCCCGTGATTTTCATTGTTCGAAATCCTGCATGATCGCATGCAGTAATATGTGGCTTATCGGTACAATTCCAGCCGCCTATCTACAGCCGGTGACCAATCTCCAAGACATGTGAGGCAGGCAATGAAGAAAACCGTTCTGATTTCGGGAACATCGTCCGGCATCGGCCAGGCATCGGCAAAACTGTTTCAGGCAAATGGCTGGAACGTTGTTGCCACCATGCGCGATCCGCAAAAGGCCGCCGAGCTGGACGGCATGCCGGATGTGCTGGTCACCAGGCTCGACGTGCAGGATCGGCAGAGCATTGCGCACGCCGTCGAGGCTGGTATCGAGAGGTTCGGGCGCATCGACCTTCTGGTGAACAATGCGGGCTACGGCCAGAACGGCATCTTCGAAGCGACGTCCCGCGAGAAGATACAGGAACAGTTCGACGTCAACGTGTTTGGCGTTATGGACGTCACCCGGGCGATCCTCCCGCACTTTCGCGCCGCCGAGGGCGGGGCAATCATCAACGTCAGTTCCGGGGCGGGCCTGTTCACGCTGCCGACCTTGTCGATCTACTGTGCGAGCAAGTTTGCGCTGGAAGGCTTCACGGAAGCCCTCTCGTACGAGATGCGGGCCCTGAACGTCAGCGTGAAATCGGTGATCCCGCATGGCGGGGTGAGCGCTACGAGCTTCCAGCAGCGCGCCGCCGCAACCTTCGCCGCCGACCCGGCACTCTCTGCCTATGACGCTTTCCTCGAGCGCTCGATGCAGGCCTTTGCGGGCATGGTGGCTGCAAGGATGATGAGTTCAGGCGAGGTCGCCGAGGTCATCTATCGCGCCGCAACCGATGGCAGCGACCGCTTGCGCTATCTCGTCGGCGACGATGCGCGTGGCTTCGTCAAAGCGCGGCATGGAATGGCCGATCAGGAGTATGTCGACTTCATGCGGGCGCATTTTGCCTGATTCCTTGATCGGTTGATCAAAATTGCTGCAAAATGAGGCTCCAATGAAAAATTTGAAAGCAGAGCTATGCGTAGAAAGCATTGCTGCATTGCGGTAATTTCCCTATTCCTGATCGAAACAATTGGCTATTAATGATCTCGAAGGCAGCGCACTCCTCCTCCCAGCGCTCCTTCGTCGGACTGGCAACACTCCTCCTCCCAGTTGCCAGTCAGGATCAAGAGCCCGGTGCACCTCCTCCCGCACCGGGCTTTTTTCTGTTCTGCCCCAATGTTCAGTTGTTGCCGAGCCGCGCCACGCCGGTCTCCCCGTTGTCTCTCGTCGAGATCCTCCGGGATTTGACTCCGTCGCAGCAGGCAGACTATTGGACGGTCATGGCGCAGTTGGACAAGACATGATCGATCGACCCTCTGCCGCGCGCAGGGCGTTTGCTGGCGTTTTGATTGCGGCGTTCATTCTGACCGGCTGCGGCGGGCGGCTTATCGGCGTGATGCAGCCTGCCGGCGTGGTTGCGCAGGGCGCGTCCCCTGGCACATCCAACGTCGGTCTGCTGGTCGCGACGACGCGCGCCCCTTCCAGCGATCCGGCGGTGCTGTTTTCCGGCGAACGCGGCACCGGCCTCACCGTCAACGCCGTCGACGTCTCCATTCCGCCGGACGCCAACCGCAAGGTCGGTCAGGTCCAGTGGCCGAGCCGCCTGCCGGCCGACCCCCAGAAGGACTTCGTGACCGTTGCCGTCGATCCCCTGCGGGATGAGCGTGCGGGCGAGCAGTGGCTCAGGACACACATGCCGAAGAGCCGCCGTGCTCTGATTTTCGTGCACGGTTTCAACAATCTCTACGAGGATGCGGTTTATCGCTTTGCGCAGATCGTCCACGATTCGCACGCCGATGTCGCCCCGGTTGTCTTCACCTGGCCATCCCGCGGCAGCATCTTCGACTACAATTACGACAAGGAAAGCACCAACTACTCGCGCGACGCGCTGGAGGAATTGCTGCGCCGCACCGCCGCCAATCCCGCGGTCGATGACATCACCATCATGGCTCACTCGATGGGCACGTGGCTGACCGTCGAAGCCTTACGCCAGATGGCGATCCGAAACGGCCACGTGGCGCCGAAGATCAACAACGTCATACTTGCATCTCCAGATCTCGATGTCGACGTCTTCAGCAGGCAGTTCGCGAGCCTGGGGAAGGATCGGCCACATTTCACCATCTTCGTGTCGCGCGACGACCGCGCCCTTGCATTGTCGCGGCGCATCTCCGGCAATGTCGATCGCCTCGGCCAGATCGACCCCTCTGTCGAACCTTATCGCAGCAAGCTGGAGGCCGCCGGCATCACGGTTCTCGACCTGACCAAGCTCAAAGGCGGCGATCGGCTGAACCACGGCAAGTTTGCCGAAAGCCCGGAGGTCGTGCGGCTGATCGGCGACCGTTTGGTCGCCGGACAGGCGATCACCGATTCTCAGGTCGGCATCGGCGAGGCCGTCGGCGCCGTCGCAATGGGAGCGGCGCAGACGGTCGGCAGTGCGGCCAGCGTCGCCGTCAGCACGCCGATTGCGATCTTCGACCCGCGCACAAGACGCAACTACGACGCCCAATTGAAGCGTCTCGGTCAGTCGGTCGAGAACACGGCGGGCTCGGTTGGCGACAGCGTCGGGGCGGGGCTGCCGAGCCAGTAAGATTCCGGTAGGCAACGACCGTCAATCTGATATATCAGAGTTCGAGATGGCGGGGGAGGCTCCGCCGCGATGGGCGATGATATGGTGGAAGAGAAGAAACAGACGGCCGCGGTTGTCGGCGCAGGCGTGGTCGGGGCGGCAATCGCCTTCGAACTTCAGCGCCGGGGCTTGCAGGTGACCCTGATCGACAAGGGGGAACCCGGGCGCGGCACCTCCTACGGCAACATGGCGAGCATCGCTCTCGATTTTGCCGCGGGCTCTGGCCCTACGACGTGGCGCAAGCTTCCCGGCTGGTTGTGCGATCCCGAAGGCCCTGTCTGGCTGCGTCCCACCTATGCCATCAAGATTCTGCCCTGGTTCCTGCGATTTATTGCTGCCGGCAGGCCGTCCCGGCTGCGCGAGATCGAGGATGCTGGCATGAGCCTCTCCCGCAACGCGCTTGCCGACTTTCGCACCATGCTGTCGGCGGTCGGCGCTCCGGAGCTGATGACCGAAGAAGGTTGCCTCGCAATCTATGAGACCGAGGCCGAATTCGCGGGCGACCGCGGCCATATCGACATGATGCGGCGTTACGGCTTCAACTTCGACGTGGTGAGCGGCGGCGACATTCGAGCACTGGAACCGGCGCTTGCGCCGTCGATCTCCAAGGCTGTGCTGCTGCCCGACAACAAGTCGATCCGCAATCCCTACGAGCTCGTCGTCAAGCTCGCCGATTGCGCTCGCGCACATGGCACGAGCTTCGTGTCGGGTGCTGTCCGCAACATCGAGAAAAGCGGCGATGGCACTGCGGTCGTGCTGCTCGACAATGGACAGCGCATCACCGCCGACAGCGTGATCCTCGCGGCCGGCGTGCATACCCGAGCCCTGGCCGAGAAGCTCGGGGAACCGATTCCGCTGGAGACCGAGCGTGGCTACCACACGCAGATCATGAAGCCCGGCGTATCTATGCGCTATTCGGTGATCTGGCCGCATCGCGCCTTTATGATCACGCCGACGGCCGGCGGGATCAGGGTTGGCGGCAACGTCGAGCTCGCAGGCCTTGACGCCGCGCCTGATTTCCGGCGTCCGCGCGTGCTTGTTCGCCATGCGCAGCGCGCCATACCCGGTTTGAAGGTCGAGGAGACGACGGAGTGGATGGGCCATCGCCCGGCGCTGCCTGATACGATCCCGATCATCTCGCCGTCGTCGAAAATGCAGAGTGTCTGGTATGCGACCGGCCACGGACATCTCGGCCTAACCTTTTCGGCGACGACAGCGCTGCTGATCGCCGATATGGTCACAGGCAAGAGACCTGCCGTCGATATGAAGCCCTTTCGCATCGACCGCTACTAGGAGGCCCCGCACGTGTCCTGTTTCGGAAGCGCGGAGTTCCTGCATGACGCGCAACATATGCCCGGAGTTAGTCGATGAGATGGAAACGCACGATCCAACTGCTGGATGTTCATGCCGAAGGTGAAATCGGAAAGGTCGCGATCGGCGGCGTTCCGAAGATTCCCGGCAATACGGTCGCAGAACAGCTGCACTGGTTGAACACCGATCCGAAAGGCCAGGAGCTGCGTCGCTTCCTTTGCCTGGAGCCGCGCGGCGCGCCGATCGGCTCCGTCAATCTTGTGCTTCCGCCGAAGCACCCGGATGCCGACGCGGCCTTCATCATCCTGCAGCCGGATCAGGCGCATGCGAGCTCAGGGTCGAATTCGATCTGCGTGACCACGGCCCTGCTGGAGGCAGGTATCGTCGAGATGCAGGAGCCTGAAACCATCGTCACGCTGGAAACCGCGGCCGGCCTGGTCAAGGCTACTGCAACCTGCCGCGACGGGCGCTGCGAGAAGGTGAAGCTCGCCATGGTCCCGTCCTTCGTGCACGAACTGGACGTCGAAATCGATACGCCGCAATGGGGAAAGATCAAGGCTGACCTTTGCTACGGCGGTATTTTCTACGCTCTGGTCGACGTCCGCCAGATCAACCTGACGATCGAGAAGGCGAATGCCGCCGCACTCGTCCAGGCCGGCATGATCCTGAAGGAACAGATCAATCGCAGCACCAAGGTCGCGCATCCCGAGATTCCGGCGATTTCGGGTGTGGCCTATGTCATGTTCCGCGACGTCGAAGCGGATGGGACCGTGCGAACCTGCACGACCATGTGGCCCGGCCGGGCAGATCGCTCGCCCTGCGGCACGGGCAATTCCGCCAATCTCGCGGCGCTGCATGCGCGTGGCAAGGCAAAGGTCGGCGACGTCTTCAAGTCGCGGTCGATCATCGATTCCGAATTCGAGGTCGGCCTGCTGGCGGAGACGACGGTCGCGGGACGGCCTGCTGTCGTTCCGACGATCACCGGTCGCGGCTTCACCTTCGGTCTCTCGCAGGTCGCACTCGATCCCTTCGACCCGCATCCCGGCGGCTTTGCCCTGACCGACGTCTGGGGTCCGTCCGCGGGTGAGATCTGAGGCTTAGTAGACGAACGGGTCGACCTCGCCCTTGGACTGGGCATGGTCGCCCGTCCGTGGGTAGATCACGCCCTTGCGCAAGATGATGTTGGCGTAGAGCCGCGGTTCGCTGGTCTGGATGAGGGCATGGGCGGCGCGCACGCGACCGTAGAAGTCCTGGCCGACGAGCGGCACCACCTGCCGATGCGGCTCGTGCCGGGCACAGCAGTCGATCATCTCTTCATGCACCGGGTCGAGCTTGTCCCGGTCTGCCTTCACCGTGGAGCGGAAGATCGCGTCCTGCACGAAATCGTCGATCGGCAGCACGCTGAGAACGGCATCGAGAACGGCTATGATGCCATGGCCGTCCAGCCGGATCAGCCGCCGCGCATGCTCGACGCCGGGATAGTTGCCGTCGACGATGGCAATTTCGTCGCCATGCCCCATACCGCGCAATGTCGAAAGCAGCTCCGGACTGAGCAGCGGGTTAAGTCCCTTCAGCATTCTCGACCTCCTTGAAGAGTACATTCTGATCGGTGAGGTAGCGTGCGAAGATCGGCAGGCTTGCGCCGCCAATGGCACGCGCTTGCGAGCCGACCGCCCCTTCGATAATGTCGGGCATGACCACGCCCTGAAGATCGAGCTTGTCGGCCTCGGCGATCGTCGCCTTGACCAGCCGTTCGCGCACCCAGTCAGGAAAGCCGCCGTCGATCACGGCTGCGCTGAAGTCGATGATGGAGGCGGCGGCAACGATGGCCTGCGCCAGTGCTTTGGCCGTGTCCTGTATCCATTCCTCGAGTGGCTCTCCGAAGTCGATCCACTCGTCGGCGGAATACCACAGCGGCTGCGGGTCGATCCCGCGCTCGCGCAGCATGTTCTCAAGAACGAAGATGGAGGCGACCTCCAGAAGCTGCAGGGTCTCGCCGTTCTTGCCGCGGACGGGAAGAGGACCTATTGCGCCAGCCGTTCCGGTGCGTCCGGAAAAGATGGCGGAGTTGAGTACGATGCCGCCGCCGATGAAGGAGCCGATGAAGAAATAGACGAAATCGGGATAGGACGGCCCGACCCCGAATACCAGTTCCGCGCCGCAAGCGCTGGTCGCATCGTTCTGCAGGAACACGGGGTAGGATACGCGCGCTGCCACCTCGGTCTGCAGATCGACATCGCGCCAGACGTCCATGGCCCCCTTTGGCGATCCGACCTCTTCCTCCCAGTTCCAGAGTTCGAAGGGCGCGGCGATCCCTATGCCCGCAATGCGGCTGCGCTGTTCGGCATCGAGGCGGCCTTCCAGTTCATTGATGCCTGACGTGATGAAATCGAGAAATTCCTCCGGCAGCGGATAGGCGTAGATTTGTCGCTTCTGCATGCGGATGCGGCCGACAAAGTCCATCAGGACGAGATCGGCACTGCGCCGGCCCATTTTCACGCCGAAGGAGTATACCGCATCGGGATTGAGCCGCATCGGGATCGATGGCTGGCCGACGCGCCCGCGCACCGGCTCTCCCCGCGAGAGCAGCCCCTCCTTCTCAAGAGCCCGCATGATGACCGAGACCGTCTGTGCAGAAAGGCCGGTACGGCGGGCGATATCCGCCCTCGACTGTGAATCGTAGAGGCGTACCAGCGACAGTACCAACCGTTCGTTGTAGGCGCGCACCCTGATCTGGTTTGCGCCACCCGCAGGACTGAGAATCGGCAGTTGGGCCGGCGCTTGAACCGGACCCGCTATGGACGACATTGGCCACTCCTCCCGTTTATCGGCCTATGCCCTATTTTCCATGAGCATGCCACAGCGAATTAATAATTCAATTGGATTTATTTATTGACAAGCCAAAATCTTTTGCTGTTAATTAGGGCTGTCAACGGCACGAAACGGCATCGGCAACCTCCGAATACCGACCTTCGTGTCAGTCAATTCCGGTCTTGTCATCAGGCAGGCCGGCCACACTCTGGGAGGAGTAAATGAAGAAATCCGTACTTTCTGCAGCGCTCGGCGCGCTGGCGCTCGGTGTCGCCTTCGCGGCTCCGGCAACGGCCGCGGACGTGTCCGCCTGCCTCATCACCAAGACCGATACGAACCCGTTCTTCGTTAAGATGAAGGAAGGTGCGACGGCCAAGGCGAAAGAACTCGGCGTCACGCTGAAATCCTACGCCGGCAAGATCGACGGCGATAGCGAGAGCCAGGTTGCAGCGATCGAAAGCTGCATCGCCGACGGTGCCAAGGGAATTCTGATCACGGCATCCGACACCAAGGGTATCGTGCCGACTGTCAAGAAAGCGCGCGACGCCGGCCTGCTCGTCATCGCGCTCGATACGCCGCTCGATCCTGCTGATGCCGCCGATGCAACCTTTGCCACGGACAATCTGCTCGCCGGTAAGCTGATCGGTCAGTGGGCCAAGGAAACGATGGGCGACAAGGCGAAAGATGCCAAGATCGGCTTCCTTGATCTGACACCATCACAGCCGACCGTCGATGTTCTGCGCGACCAGGGCTTCATGATCGGCTTTGGTATCGACCCCAAGGACCCGAACAAGATCGGCGACGAGGACGATGCGCGCATCGTCGGTCACGACGTGACCAACGGCAACGAAGAAGGCGGCCGCAAGGCCATGGAGAACCTTCTCCAGAAGGATCCTAGCATCAACGTCATCCACACGATCAACGAACCGGCTGCCGTTGGTGCCTACCAGGCGCTCAAGGCCGTCGGCATGGAAAAGAACGTGCTGATCGTCTCTGTTGACGGCGGTTGCCCGGGCGTCAAATCGGTTACCGAAGGCGTCATCGGCGCAACCTCGCAGCAGTACCCGCTGATGATGGCCGCTCTCGGCGTTGAGGCCATCAAGAAGTTCGCGGACGGCGGTGAGAAGCCTAAGCCGACCGAAGGCAAGTCCTTCTTCGACACCGGTGTCTCGCTCGTCACCGACAAGCCGGTTTCCGGCGTCAAGTCGATCGACACCAAGCAAGGCACCGACAAGTGCTGGGGCTAAGCCTCGCGATTTAACCAGAAGACCGGCCGGGGGTTGATCCCCGGCCGTTTTCGACGGACGATGAGCTGTTGCCTGACGAACCGGCGTGCGAAGACCGGAATGAGATCGGCAGTGGCTTACGCGCGCAGTTCGGCGCGAAGGCTGAGGAGGAAAAAGTGACTGGAGCACAGGAATTCGAACAGGTCCTTGATGGCAGCGACAAGAGTGTTGCGTCGTTCGAGCACCAGAATGTCTCGCTTTTGAAGCGGGCGCAGCATTTCCTGCATTCGACCCCGGCGGCCATACCGCTGATCGTGCTGGTGCTGGCTATCATCATTTTCGGCCTCGCGATCGGCGGACGGTTCTTCTCGTCTTACACGCTGACGCTCATCCTGCAGCAGATCGCCATTGTCGGCATCCTCGGCGCAGCCCAGACGCTGGTCATTCTGACCGCCGGCATCGACCTCTCGATCGGCGTTATCATGGTCATTTCCGCTGTCGTGATGGGCAATGTCGCRGTCACCTACGGGATACCGACTCCACTCGCAGTGCTTGTGGGTCTGGTCGTCGGCGGTCTCTGCGGTCTTCTCAACGGTTTCCTCGTCGCCTACATGCGGCTGCCGCCGTTCATCGTGACGCTCGGCACCTGGAATATCGTCATGGCGACGAACTTCATTTACTCGGCAAACGAGACGATCCGCGATACCGACGTCGATGCGCAGGCGCCGCTGCTGCATTTGTTCGCGTTCAGCTTCAGGGTCGGCAGCGCCGTCTTGACGCTCGGCGTCATCGCCATGGTGCTGCTGGTGCTGGTGCTCTGGTACATCCTCAATCACACGGCCTGGGGCCGGCACGTGTATGCGGTCGGCGACGACCCGGAAGCTGCAAAGCTCTCGGGTATCCAGACCAAGAAGGTGCTGTTGACCGTCTATGCGATCTCCGGCGTCATCGCTGCCTTTGCCGCCTGGGTGTCGATCGGCCGCAATGGCTCGATCTCACCCTCCTCTGCCGTGACCGACTACAACCTTCAGGCCATCACTGCGACCGTAATCGGCGGCATCTCGCTCTTCGGCGGTCGCGGCTCCATCCTCGGCACCCTGTTCGGCGCGATGATCGTCGGCGTCGTATCGATGGGCCTCAATATGCTGGGGGCGGATCCGCAATGGAAGGTGCTGCTCACCGGCGTCCTCATCATCGCAGCAGTCGCAATCGACCAGTGGATCAGAAAGGTGTCGGTGTAACCATGGCAAACGAACCCATTCTCTTCGCACGTGGTCTGGTTAAGCGCTACGGACGCGTCACGGCACTGGATAACGCGGATTTCGACCTTTATCCCGGCGAAATCCTGGCCGTCATTGGCGACAATGGCGCCGGCAAGTCATCGCTGATCAAGGCAATATCGGGCGCGGTCACGCCGGACGAAGGCGAGATCAGCCTTGAGGGCAAGCAGGTCAATTTCCGCTCCCCCATGGAAGCGCGGGAAGCCGGCATCGAAACCGTATACCAGAACCTCGCGCTCTCTCCGGCGCTCTCGATCGCGGACAACATGTTCCTCGGTCGCGAGATCAGGAAACCCGGCGTGCTTGGCAGCGTGTTCCGAATGCTGGATCGGCCGACAATGGAAAAGCGAGCGCGAACCAAGCTGACCGAACTCGGCCTGATGACCATCCAGAACATCAACCAGGCCGTCGAAACCCTCTCCGGCGGCCAGCGGCAGGGTGTCGCGGTGGCGCGGGCTGCCGCGTTCGGCTCCAAGGTCATCATCCTTGATGAACCGACGGCCGCTCTCGGTGTGAAGGAAAGCCGCAAGGTTCTGGAACTGATCCTCGACGTGCGCTCTCGCGGCATTCCGATCGTGCTGATCTCGCACAACATGCCGCATGTCTTCGAAGTGGCGGACCGCATCCACATCCACCGCCTCGGACGCCGTCTGACGGTGATCGATCCGAAGGAATATACGATGTCGGATGCCGTCGCGTTCATGACCGGCGCCAAAGCCGTTCCCACGGAGACGGTTGCCGCATGAGCGAGAGGACGAGGGAAATCGCCGGCGAGGCTATCGACCGCGCCGGCGACGCCAAGCGCTTTCTGGTGGCGATTGCCGGTCCGCCCGGTTCCGGCAAGTCCACCATGGCCGACAACCTCGCAGACAATCTGCGGGAACGCGGCCAGACCGCCGAAGTCCTGCCGATGGACGGCTTTCACATGGACAATGCCATCCTCATTGAGCGCGGCATGCTGGCGCGCAAGGGCATCCCGGAGAGCTTCGACGTCCGCGGCTTCCTGGACATCATTCGTGCCGTGCGGCTTGCGGACCAGGAAGTGCTGGTTCCTGTTTTCGACCGTTCGCGCGAAATCGCCATCGCGTCTGCTCGGGCCGTTTCCCCGGATCACCGCTTCATCATCGTCGAGGGCAACTACCTGCTCTTCAATCAGGGCAAGTGGGCGGAACTGGATGGCGTGTTCGACTACTCGATCATGCTTGCGCCCCCCATCGAGGTACTTGAGGAGCGCCTCTGGGCGCGTTGGCGCGGTTACAAGCTGACAGAAGAAGCCGCGAGCGCCAAGGTCTACGGCAACGATCTTCCGAATGGGCGATTGATCCTCGGCAATCGCCGCCCGGCCGATGTGACCCTGGACAGCGCTTAGCGATTGTTTTTGCCGCGCGGTTGGTGGTATCGACACCCGGAACACATCGCTCCGGAGGCCGCCATGCAATCGATCACCATCCGCCGACCCGATGACTGGCACCTGCACCTGCGCGACGGCGCCATGCTGGAAGGCGTCATCGGCGATACCAGCCGCGATTTCGCCCGCGCCATCATCATGCCGAATCTCGTGCCACCCGTCGTGACTACGGCGGACGCGGAGGCCTATCGCTCACACATCACGGCGGCTCTGCCGAAGGGCGATCGGTTCCAGCCGCTGATGACGCTCTACCTCACGGAGCATACCGATCCCGACGATGTCGAAGCAGGAAAGAGAAGCGGGTTGATCACCGCGGTCAAGCTTTATCCCGCCGGCGCCACCACCAATTCGCATGGCGGCGTTCGCGATATCGATAAGGCGATGCCGGTGCTGGAGCGCATGGCGAAGATCGGCCTTCCGCTCTGCGTTCATGGGGAAGTCACGGCGCCTGAGGTCGATATCTTCGACCGGGAAGCGGTCTTCATCGAGGCGGTTCTCGATCCGCTGCGCAAGCGCCTGCCGGAGCTGAAGGTGACGATGGAGCATGTGACCACCAGCGATGGTATCGACTACATCAAGTCGGCCAAGGCCAACCTCGCCGGTTCGATCACCACCCATCACTTGATCATCAACCGCAACGCCATTCTCGTCGGCGGCATCCGGCCGCACTATTATTGCCTGCCTGTCGCCAAGCGCGAGAACCACCGGCTGGTCCTACGTGCCGCTGCCACCAGCGGCGATCCCCGCTTCTTCCTCGGGACCGATTCTGCACCGCATGTCGATCCGCTGAAGGAATGCGCCTGTGGCTGCGCCGGCATCTATACGTCGATCAACACGATGAGCTGCCTGGCCCATGTCTTCGAGCAGGACAATGCGCTCGACAAACTTGAAGCCTTCACATCCCTGAATGGTCCCGCCTGGTACGGCCTTCCTGTCAATGAAGAGACAGTAACGCTGGTCAAACGACCAGATCCAGTTTCGTTTCCGGCCAAGATTGAAACAGGAGCGGGGTCCGTAACTGTTTTTGATCCAATGTTCCCGCTGCATTGGGATGTCCAACGTTAAGAGATATCTTGCGAGTTTCTAATTTATATTGTCGCGTCAACTTGACGCGGCAGGTCACTTTCATTGATGTTGCGTATTTTGCTTCGAAACCGTCATTTTTAACGAAACGGGTAAGACATTCGTCATACCCCCGCAGCTAGGCTGTGGGCCGGTTGAGGCTGCGGCAGAAGCCGCTGGGTTTTGAAGCATGACGCTTGATTATAACTCCCTTTTGATAGCGCTTGCGGTTTCGGCAGGTTGCCTTGCAGCAACGCTGTTCGGTAGCTGGTTCGGGCGTCGCACCGAGACCTTCCTGCTGAGCTGCGCTCTCGCTTTGCTGCTGATCGTGGGCGGCATAATCGTTTATGGCCTGTATGTCGAAAAGCCGGCCATATGGCTCGGCGTTGTTGCCTATGTCCTGTTGCATTCGGGCTTAGCCATGGGGTGGGGCGCGGGATACCAGTTTCGCACCGGCCGCTTCCCGGCCTTGGCTACGATGGTCTGCGCTTTTGCCGCCATATTGCTGTCCGTTCCGCCAATGATCGCCGGCTACGATGGCGCTGCCTTCATCGCTGAGAACACGGTGATTGCCGCTGTCCTTTTTGCGGTTGCCTACCAGTATTGGCTGGCGCGCGACGAGGCGCCTGCGCCGCTCACCGCAATTGCCTTTCTCTATACGCTCACGGCCCTGTCCTTCGTGTTCTGCGCGGTGGTCCTGATCGCCGGCGGCAAGCTTGTTCTGGGCGCAGCGCCGAAAAACTGGGCAGAGGACCTAAGCATTGCCATATGCATCGCCAGCATGACCGGCATCGGTGCGCTTTCGCTGGCGCTGCACCAGTGGCGCGTCGCTGCCCGGCACCGGCTGGATGCGATAACCGATCCGCTCACCGGACTGCTCAACCGCCGCGCGCTGTTCGACCGCTATGGCGCTGGCGCGATGGACACAACGACCGCGATCGTGGTCTTCGACATCGACCACTTCAAATCCATCAACGACACCTATGGCCACGGCGTGGGCGATCATATGTTGAAAGTCTTCGCCGCACTCCTGGAGGCGAGCTGCAGAACCGGCGACACTGCCGCGCGGCTCGGTGGCGAGGAGTTCGCGCTGGTGTTGAAGGAAGTGATGCCAGGGCGTGCCGAGGTGGTGGCTGAACGCATACGGAGAGCCTTGGAAGACTACGAGACACGCCTCGACGGGAGCGTGGTACGATGCACTGTCAGTGCTGGCGTCGCGGTGGGGCGGCCGATTCCGACGCATTTCGACGCATTGCTAAGTGCTGCGGACAAGGCCCTCTACGCGGCCAAACGTACCGGCCGCAATCGTGTCGAGCTGTCCGGCCATCTCCACGCGGTCCCGGTCGAGGCCGTGCGGACAGGCTCTTGATCGAACGCCTCTGCTCCCATAAGGCTGCCGTCGGCCGGTGGCCGGCCGCCCCGCGGCGCGAAAGCGCGATGGTGAACGCATCCAGATACATCCTTCACATCCCTTGCCGTTTGGCGATCGATGGCGAACGGGTCAGCAGACGCGGGCACTGATCGTCCGGTTTGCCGCCAACGGAAGGAATGTACCATGCGCGATTTTCGCGACGCCAAGCTCATGGCGAAAACACTGCGGCAGGCTCTTGCCGGCCGTCAGATTGATCTCACCCACAGCGGAACCCTCGAAATCGTTGCCCGGCAGTTCGGCGTCGATCAGTGGAATATCCTCTCGGCAAAGCTCGATGAGGAAGAGGCGGCACCGCCCGCCATCGCCATTCAGCCGCCGATCCCGATCTTTCGGATCTTCAACGTCGACAAGGCGAAGGAGTTCTATTGCAGCTTTCTCGGCTTCGCGCTGGATTGGGAACATCGCTTCGGGGACCATTTCCCCCTTTATTGTCAGGTCTCCCGCAGCGGCATGCTGCTGCACTTGAGCGAGCATTCGGGAGACGCCAGTCCCGGTGCGAGAGCCTTTGTGCCCGTCACGGGCGTGCGTGCCTTCCAGGCCGAGCTGGCCGGAAAACAGTATCGCTATATGAAGCCAGGCATCAGGGAAGCGCCCTGGGGGCTCGAGATGGAAGTCATCGATCCGTTCAACAACCGCGTAACCTTTTGCCAACGACCGTAAGCGGATTTGCGGGAGGGGTCGTGCCCTCCGGCCTTTCCGTCAAAGGGTCGCCAGGGCGCGGACGAAGGCTATCGAGGCGAGGAGAGAGGCGGTCGTGCGAACGTGGTTCCACCACGTCCAATCCTTCAGGTAGGTCGCCCATATCGCCGTGGCCTCCGGCCCGCTGCCGCCGACTTTCGCAAGTGCATCGTTCATCGGTACGTTGAAGACTATGGTCGAAGCGAATGAGGCGATCAGATAGAGTGCCGCACCTGCGAGCATCCAGAGGCTTGTGACTTCACGCCAGTTCAGGAAGGCAAGCGCGGCGATCACGAGGCATAGGATTGCAGTCGGAACAAAAAGCAGCATGAAGGGCGAGCGGACGATTGTCACGTTGATCGAGTTCATTGCAGCAATACCCTGTTCGGCCGGAATGCGCGCAAACGCCGTCATCACAAAGGTCGAAAAAGCGAAGAAAATTCCGGCAATGAGGCCGCTGCCGATTGCGGCAGCTGTGAGAACGATGATGAGAACGGTCGTCATGATCATGCCCTCCAGGTGCCGGCCGCTGCGGCTTGTTCAGCGAACAGGCTGAAGTCCCTGGGCGGGCGGCCCAGAATCCGTGTAATATCGTTCACGACATCGGAGTTGCGTCCATCGAGCACCTGGCTGAAGAGCTCTCCAAGCAGGTCGATTGTTCCCTGCGCCAGACCGGCTGCGACCAGGCCCGCCTTGAAATCAGCGATCGATATCTGCCGGTAAGCGACGCTCCTGCCGGATGCTTTGGCGATCTCGGCGGCTGCCTCCCGGAAGGTTAGTGAGCGAGGGCCTGTCAACTCGTAGGTCATTCCGACATGTCGTCGATCGGTCAATGCGGCAACTGCGGCGTCGGCAATATCGTCGGCATCGACGAACGGTTCCTTCACCTCGCCTGCCGGGAGGGCAAGCTCCCCGGCCGCGATCGACTCTGCAAAGGCGCCTTCGCTGAAATTCTGGCAGAACCAGGAGGCGCGCAGGATCGTGTAGCCGATGCCCGATGCCTTCAGGGTTTCCTCGCTGCGTTGCGCTCCTTCCTCGCCGCGACCGGACAGCAGCACAATGTGCTGTAGCCTGCAGTCAACTGCTGTACGGGCAAGGGCGTCGATCGCCTCCGCGGCCCACGCGACGGCAAGGTCTGGCTGAAAGGTGACATAGGCGCCGGTGGCCCCGGCGAGAGTGCTGCGCCATGACGCCCGGTCCTGCCAATCGAAAGGGCGGCTGCTTGAGCGGGAGGCGAAGCGATGCCTGATACCGCGCTCCGCCAGGCGCACTGCGACACGGTTGCCGGTCTTTCCGGCGCCACCGACAAGGATGATTTCGGAATTCTGCATCTGAGTACTCCCTTTGTCGAAACAAGAGAAAATCTCTCATTTGCAAAATGAGATAAACTCTCTTATTTTCTTCGTCAACAGGAAAATGGAGTGTCGGATGCCGGAGCGGGTCGCAGGCGGGCGAAAAAAACAGGCGGAAGCGACAGGTCAACCGCGGCGGATCCCGAAGCAGCAGCGTGGCCGCGACCGCTTCGAGAAGATTCTTTCGGTCGCAACAGAGCTCATCGAGAAGAATGGCAGCGACGCGCTGAAGATGAGCGAAATCGTCGAGAGGGCTGGATTGTCCTTCGGCGCGCTCTATCAGTATTTCCCGGACAAGAGCTCGATCATCCGCACGCTGGCGGAGCGGTTCAACGAGCAGGGGAGGCGCTGCGTCGAGGCAGAGCTGGCCAACGTGGCGAGCGCCGAGATGCTGCGCCAGGCGCTCGGCAACATCGTCGACCAGTACTATGACTTTTTCCGCAGCGAACCAGTCATGCGAGACATCTGGCATGCGACCCAGGCCGACAAGCTGCTGCAACAGGTCGATGCAGAGGACATGGAGTTCCATTCCCAAAAACTGTTCGAGGTGCTGGTGAAGCTATGGCCGCAGCGGATTCCGGACGAGTTGCTGTCGATCGCCCGGCTGACGATGCAGCTGCTTGCAGCGGCTGTGCGGTATTCAATCTTGCTGGGCGAGGAAGACGGACAGGCAGCAATAGCGCTCTACAAGAAAATGCTGCCCGTCGATATCGGTCACCTCATGGCTACGCCATGATGCGGGCGCCGAAGCAAGGCAGAATGCCGGTCCGGCAAGTGTCGCGGCGAGCACTGTCAGCAGCAACGGCAAGGCCTCGCTTCTGGAAGCTGGTCACGAGGTAGGCGACCAAAGCCTGAAGCGGAACGTGCGTCGATACAAAGCAGATCGAGAAGATCCTGGCGGTAAGCGAGGTGTTGAACTTCCGAAAAACCATGGATGTCGTCTGGCGCATTGCGGACTCCTTCGTGGGTGTCTTTGGCGCCGCGAAAATCGAGGGACCCGCTACTCCAATCATACGAAAATCATTCTAAATTGAACGTTTTTCTCGAGGAGAGCACGCCCGAGCGCCCACAATGCTTGCCGAGCAATGCATGTCAGGCAATTCTAAAATTACGCGGTAGTGAGAAAAGTCGAATGCTGGAAGCAATTTAAACGAGTCATGGTTCGAGGCATTCCGCCGCTCGCGCGAAAGGCGAACAAAGCCGAGTCGGGCCGCACCTCGCAGCCTATCCCGGCAGGAAGGCAAGGAAGGACACGTAGCCGATCGCCCCGAGTGCCGCCGAGATGGCAGAGGCTTGCGCCAGTGCAAGCCCGTAGCCCCGGCTGCCCGCAGTGAGCGCCAGGGCCACCTTTGTCACCATGTTGACGGCGACGGCAAGCAGAATGACGCTTGCGGCAGTCCTGACATCTATGGTCGTGCCGGCAAGCCGGGCGGTCGACAGTGTGATCGCGTCCACGTCCACCAGGCCCGAAATCGCGGCCACCGCGAAAAGTGCCGAAGCTCCCAGGTAGACGATTGCGATCTTCGATAGCAGGCTGATGAGCCCGAGCAGGAGCCCGAAGGAAAGGACGGTCTGTATTTCGAACGGGTTCTTCACCGTGACCTCGGGCACATCGGTTGATGGCCCGGGCACATCGGTTGATGGCCCGGGACGAAAAACCCTGAGAAAGCCTAACGCGAGAAATCCGACGATGGCCGGCACTAGGCCTGCGGCGAGCGGGACGAGCAAATCCGGCGCCAACGCGCTGCCAATGGCGAGCACGCGCGCGAAGGACAGGGCGCCGGCGATGGCAGCTCCGGCTGCCAGGTGGCGCGACCCCTGCGGCGCCTCTCTGGAGTATCGGGCAAAGGAAAGCGTCAGCGCGGTCGAGGAGACAAGACCACCTGCAGCGCCCGCGAGCAACACGCCGCGGTTTGTGCCCATCAGCCTGATGGCAACGTAGCCGGCAAAGGAGAGTGCTGCGATCGTGATGGTCAGCAGCCAGAGCGAAAAGGGATTGATTGCTCCCCAAGGGTCTAGCGTCCTGTCCGGCAACAGCGGCAGCACGACCATCGTCATGGCGAGCAGCATAAGTGCCGAGCGCAATTCCGGCCATGTCAGCCACTGGACGAAGCCGTGAAGGCTGTGTCGCGCGGCCAGCACCACCGTCATCGCCACGGCACCAGCCGCGGCTGTGATGATATCGCCGACGGCAGCAAGCACGCCGAGCGCAAAGACCAGGAGAGCGGCGACGATCGACGTCACGCCATAATCCTTGTCTTCCTCAGCTTCGCGCCACTTGCCAGCGATGTAGACGACGCCGAGGAGGGCCGCGATCGTTGCGGGCAGAAAAGGGCCGGTCATGGGCTGCAGTGTTCCGACGACGCCGCCGAGGAAGCCAGTCAGGCCGAAAGTCCTGATGCCGGCCGTTCTGCCGCCGTCCCGGATATCGCGTTCCTGCCACCCTCGCTCGACGCCGACGAGCAGGCCTATTGGAAGCGCCACGCCGAGGCGGTGGAAGACGTCTATATGTTCCATCCGGTCACGATATCCCTGCCGCACCGCCGCGCAAGTGCAACGATTTGAAAAAGCTGAAACATTTGCTCGCTGTGCGCTTTTAAACCACCGCCGGGCCACTGGTCCTAGGCGCCAAGCGGAAACATCGGCGCGCTACCGCATCGTTTTTGCCCGCATTCTCGACCTCAAAACCGCTCGCCGTTCTGGAATCTTTCCGCACTTGCTGCTATTGGCCCATAAATTTGACAAATGGAGAGAACGATGATCCAGGCGACATTCACCGACCGTGCAGTCATGGCAGAACTGGTGGCGAAGATGCTCTGGGAGATCAAGGCGGTGCACTTCAATGCCGCGCAGCCCTACAAGTTCGCCTCCGGCATGGCGAGCCCGGTCTATATCGATTGCCGCAAGCTTCTCTCATTCCCGCGCATCCGGTCCACGGTCATGGATTTCGCAGCAAGCGTCGTGCTGAACGATGCAGGCTTCGAACAGTTCGATTGCATTGCCGGCGGCGAAACGGCCGGTATTCCCTTTGCAGCCCTACTTGCCGATCGCCTCAGCCTGCCGATGATCTACGTCCGCAAGCAGCCAAAGGGCCACGGCCGCAATGCGCAGATCGAAGGCAATATGCCGGAAGGTTCGCGCGTTCTCGTCATCGAGGACCTAACGACGGCCGGCGGCAGCATGTTCAAGTTCATCGACGCGATCCGGGCCGCCGGCGGCATCGTAGATCACGGCATCGCGCTCTTCTACTACGGCATCTTTGACGAGGGTGCGCTGCGCTTTGCCGACGGCAAGGTGAAGCTGCACTACATCGCCACATGGCGCGATGTGCTCGCCGTTGCCAAGGCGCAGAAGCTGTTCGACGACAACACCCTGAACGAGGTCGAGTCTTTCCTTGATGCACCTCTCGCCTGGTCGGGCCGCAATGGCGGCATTTCATCTCTGTGACACCGAATGCGTGACGCGGCGCTTTGCTTTTGCCACGAAATTATCTAATCGATTAGAACATCTAAATCAGTGAATGCACTGGGAGGTCGGAATGATTTTATGCTGTGGCGAAGCGCTGATTGACATGCTGCCGCGGGAGACCACTCTCGGCGAGAAGGGCTTTGCCCCCTACGCCGGCGGCGCGATCTTCAATACGGCGATTGCGCTCGGCAGGCTGGGCATTCCCACCTCGTTTTTTACGGGCCTCGCCGACGATATGATGGGCGAAATCCTGCGCGACACGCTGAGGGCCAGCAATGTCGACTTCAGCCTTTGTGCCATCACGCAGCGCCCCTCTACGGTTGCCTTCGTCAAGCTGGTGAATGGTCAGGCGACCTATGCCTTCTACGACGAAGGCACGGCCGGCCGCATGATCACCACAGATGACTTGCCTGCGCTTGGCGACGACTGCGAAGCCCTGCATTTCGGCGCGATCAGTCTGATCCCGAGCCCCTGCGGCGAAACCTACGAAGCGCTGCTCGACCGCGAAGCCGACAAGCGCGTCATCTCGCTCGATCCGAACATCCGCCCCGGCTTCATTAGGAACAAGGATGCCCACATGGCGCGGATCAAGCGCATGGCGGCCAAGTCCGACATCCTGAAGTTTTCCGACGAGGACCTGGAATGGTTCGGCCTCCAGGGCAGCCATGATGATCTGGCGGCCTACTGGCTGAAGCACGGTGCCAAGCTGGTCGTGATCACCAAGGGCGCCGAAGGGGCTACGGGCTATACCACCAGCCAGAAGGTATCGGTGCCGAGCCAGCGCGTGACCGTGGTCGACACCGTGGGGGCGGGGGATACCTTCGACGCCGGCGTGCTGGCCTCGCTGAAGCGCCAGGACCTGCTGACCAAGGCCAAGGTCGCGGCCCTTGACGAGGCCGCCATACGCGATGCCTTGGAACTGGGCGCAAGGGCCGCCGCAGTCACCGTCTCACGCGCCGGAGCAAACCCGCCCTTCGCCCAAGAGATCGGGCTCTGATCGCGGCTCCAACGACCGGGGCGGCGATCACGTCGCCTCGCGGAATTCGAGGATATCGCCGGGCTGGCATTCCAGCGCCCGGCAGATATTCTCCAGCGTATCGAAGCGCACGCCTTTGACCTTGCCGGATTTCGGCAGCGATATGTTCTGCTCGGTGATCCCGACGCGCTCGGCCAGTTCCTTCGACCGCATCTTGCGCTTCGCCAGCATCACGTCGAGATTGGCGATTATGGCCATCGGTTGCACGAAGCTCCGATAGTGCTGTGAGGCCGGACATGCCCTGAAGCAAGAAACGGCCGCTGCTGAGGTTCAGGCTATCCGGTCCAGAAACCCGAGTACTTCGCGGTTGAAGGACTCGGGCCGCTGCAGCGGCGCAAAATGGCTGACATCGGCTAGCGCAATGAATTCCGCACCCGGAATGCTGCGCATGAGATAGGCGGCATGCTCCGGCTTGATGAACTCGTCACCGTTGCCCAGTACGATGGCGACCGGCACGCTTAGCCGGCCGAGGTCCTGTGCGGAGTAGTTGGGTTCCGTCGCCATCATTCGGCTAACATCGTCCACGAAGGCCCCGAATTGATCCGGGGTGGCCGAGAGAGCCCTATAGTCCTTCTTGTGGCGACTGAAGCAGCGATCGATTACCGGCGTTGCCACGAACGGCTTGGTGCCGCTCGGGTCCATGCTGCATGCAAAGAAGAAGACGCCGGAGACGCGGTGCGGCTCCCGGTCTGCGAGAATAAGGGCGGTGCAGGCTCCGTCGCTCCAGCCGACGAGGGCAGCCCTGCCGATCTCAAGCCGGTTCATGACCGCGAGAACATCCGATGCCATCAACTCATACTTGAAAGGCCGTTCATCACGGGTGCTGCGGCCGTGCCCGCGGCTGTCGATGACAACGACCTGGCGGCCCGATGCAACAAGCGCCGGGACCTGGTATCCCCAGTTGCCGCCGTTGCCGAGCCCGCCATGGAGAAGGATCACCGCCGGGCCGGATCCTGAGGTGGCATACCAGATCCGCGCGCCGTCGTTGTCGACGAAGCCTTCGCTGCGGGCCGCAGGCAAAGGTATGACGCCATGCGCCTCGAAATCAACAAGTTCGTCGTCGGTTGTGTTCATGCAAGTTCTCCAAGGGAATGTATGCGATGACGATCGGCGACGTCGCGTTTCTACATCGAGCATACAAAAACGCCGTTCGGCCGCAACCTTGGGCTCGAACTTGGGCGGCGCTCAACCCAACTTCCTTGAGAAAATCATTAGTGTTGACTATTTGATGAGTATCGGCTAATTGTTTCTGCATGATAGAAACTACTGAAATTTCCTCCCTCATGCGTGCGCTCGCCGATCCCACCCGGCGGGCAGTCTATGAGCGGATCGTCGGCGCCCGGGAGATTACGGTTGTCGAGCTGACGCGCGGGAGCGGCGTGACTCAGGGTGCCATTTCACAGCATCTCAAGTCCCTTAAACAGGCACGGCTCGTCGCCGAGCGACCCGAGGGCCGGAACGTCTACTACCGAGCGGAGCCGGATGGACTTGCCCCGCTGTTCGACTGGATGAGCCACTACGGCCTGTTCTGGCAGGAACGCTTCGACAGCCTGCGAACCCTATTGAAAGAGATCGATCCATGAACAAGGCAATACTGCAATCCAACATTCAGGACATTGTCGTCGACGAGGTCTTTCCGCATGCCGCGGAGACGATCTGGAAGACCTTGACCTCTGGCGACATGATAGCGCGCTTCCTGATGAAGCCGACAGGATTCGAGCCGGTGGTTGGCAATCGCTTCACCTTTCAGACGAACCCGGCCGGCGAATGGGACGGCATCATTCATTGCCAAGTGACCGATGTGGTGCCGAACGAACGTTTTGCCTACACCTGGAAAGGCGGGCATCCGGCGAACCCGGGATACGGCTCGTTGCTTGATACGGTCGTTACGTGGTCGCTCAGCGAAGCGGTAGGTGGAACGCGAGTCCGCCTTGTCCATTCCGGCTTCGTCACGCCGAAGAACGACACGGCCTTCGCAAACATGAGCGAAGGTTGGAAAAAGGTTGTTCCTAGCCTGGGTCCCGTCATGGACGAGCAGGGCTGAGCCCGACAAACCCCGAATATCAGCGTTATTTCTTAGAGGAGGATCACATGAGTGGACCCTATACTGGCGGCTGTGCGTGTGGCGCGATCCGTTACAGGATCGCTGGTGAGCCAGTGGTGATGCTTGACTGCCAATGCCGGCAATGTCAGCGCGAGAGCGGTACCGGGCACGCATCGCATCTGACGTTCCAATGCGACAACATCGTTGTCGAGGGAGAAGCATCGCATTGGCAATTGGTCGGTGACGGCGGACTTGTCAAGAAGCGAGCCTTTTGCCCCACTTGCGGCTCGCCTGTCTACATGACGTTTCCGGCCATGCCTGAGTATTTCGTCGTTCGTGCCGCGAGCTTGGACGACCCCGCCCGGTACAAGCCGCAGCTGATCTGCTGGGCGGCCAGCAACCAGCCATGGGACCACGTCGATCCACAATTGCCAAAATTCGATAGGATGCCCCCGAGCTGATTCAGCGGCAAGGCGGCAGGTCGCGAGACGGTTTCGGCAGTTGCAGGCGTGGGCCAGCAGTGCTACCTAACGTCGTCCGACAATGGAGGTAAGCATGCGCTGTCACATGTTCGAAGGAAACGGAGCTACTCCCGAAGCCACGAACATGATGTGCTATGCGAACACTCAATCTTGGAATTCTGGCGCATGTCGACGCCGGCAAAACTAGCCTAACCGAACGCCTGCTATTTCATGCCGGGGTCATCAAGACCCTGGGCGGCGTTGATACCGGTGACACCCAGACCGACACGCTGCAATTGGAGCGTGAGCGTGGAATAACCATCAAGGCTGCCGTCGCGTCCTTCGTATACAACGACACGCGTGTAAATCTGCTGGACACTCCCGGCCATCCCGACTTCATCGCAGAGGTGGAGCGGGTGCTTGGCATACTGGATGGCGCGGTCCTTGTCGTATCTGCGGTCGAAGGAGTGCAGGCGCAGACCCGTGTGCTCATGCGGGCGCTGGCGCGGCTGAAAGTGCCTACCGTCGTCTTCGTCAACAAGATCGATCGCCGGGGAGCTGATGGACGAGGTGCGCTCGAGAACCTGCGGTCCCGTCTCTCGGACGCGATCGTGCCCATGGGATACGCGACAGCAACGGGAACGCCGGACGCAGCATTTGCCGTTGGTTCCTGGCGGGATCGTCATTTCCGTTCGGCTGTTGTCCAGGCTCTGGCAGAGCATGATGACGAGCTGTTCGAAGCATTCGCCGAGGACGCCGATGTACCTGGCGACGCGCTCTTGTCCGCGCTGGTCATGCGGACCGCCGACGGCATGGTCTATCCTGTGTATTTTGGCTCAGCGATCACAGGCGCAGGGATCCGGGAATTGATGGACGGGATCACTGCCTTGCTTCCCGCATCCATGCCGGAAACCGACAGACCAGCTTCAGCCATGGTCTTCAAGGTCGACCGCAACGGAGGCGGGGAGAAACTAGCCTATCTCAGGATGTTTGCCGGATCGATCCGCGTTCGCGACCGTCTCGCAATTGACGGCAAGGACAATCGCATCACGGAAATCGAGGTATTTTCGCAAGGTCGCACCGGGCGGCGGGACTTTGCTCACGCGGGGGACATCGCCAAGGTCAGAGGGCTTTCAGACGTCCGTATCGGAGACTGGATTGGCGAGCGGTCTGTCCAGGCGCAGCGCCAGTTTCCCCCTCCTATGCTTGAATCGGTCGTCGTCCCGGCGGATCCGAACGAGGCGCCGTTGCTGTGGAAGGCGCTGCTGCAAATGGCAGAGCAGGACCCCCTCATCAATTTGAGGCAGGGCAACGGCCAGGCCGCCATATCGATTTCCCTCTACGGCGAGGTGCAGAAGGAGATTATCGAGCATACCTTGAGGGTCGACTATGGCCTCAGGGTGCATTTCCTCGAGACTTCACCGATATACGTCGAGCGCGTCGTTGGGACAGGCCGGGCTGTTGAACATGCACCCGACCCTTTTATCGCGACGGTGGGTTTGATCGTTGAACCTGGTGACTGCCAAGGTCGTCACCGGTTTCGGTCTCTGATCGACCCAGGATCGTCGCCACACTTTGCACTGAAGGCCATTGTCGAGGCGGTCGAGGAAACGCTGAAGCAGGGTGTTTTCGGGTGGCGGGTTACCGACTGCGTTGTCTCGCTGGCGGAGGCGACCAGAATGCGAAAGTGGGCGACAAGTACCCCTGCCGATCATCGAAACCTGACGCCACTGGTCCTCGCGGCGGCGCTTAAAGCCGCCGGAACGGAAGTATGCGAGCCCGTCGACCGGATCACCATCGAAATGCCCCGCGAATATCTGCCGGGTCTGCAAAGCCTTCTTGCGCGCCTGGGGGCGTCGCTTGAACCGCCAACCTCAGATGGCGCCACATTGCTGCTGGTTGGCGTCATTGCAGCCATCGACGTACACTCGGTGCAACGTGCCTTGCCGTCCTTGACCGGTGGGCTTGGCACTATGGATACGGAGTTTTTTGGCTATCGCCCACTTAGCGGCCCACCACCCATTCGAAAGCACGCCGGGCCGAACTATTTCTCCCGCAGCGAATATCTGGCCCAGATGAGGGGGGCGAGGCGGTCGTGACGGTCGCAGACAACGATCACCAGAAGAAAAGCTCCCGAGACGTCGCGGGAGCTCTTTTAGTTTCGCTCGCTCCTATCCGGCGAGCTTGGCCAGCGCCGCGACGAGGCCCTGTGTAGAGGAATCGTGGCCCGCCGCACTCTCCTTGCCTTCGATCACAGGCAGCAAGCCGGTCGCCAGTTCCTTGCCGAGCTCGACGCCCCACTGGTCGAAGGAGTTGATGCGGAAAAGCACGCCTTCGACGAAGACGCGGTGTTCGTAAAGCGCGATGAGGCGGCCGAGCGCATAAGGCGTCAGCTTATCGTAGACGAAGGTGATCGACGGGCGGTTCCCGGTGAAGACGCGGTGCGGGGCGATGAAATCGGCCTTTTTGTCCTCCATCCCCTTGTCGGTGAGCTGCCTCTTGGCTTCGTCGAAGGTGCGGCCCTTCATCAGCGCTTCCGACTGGGCGATGACGTTGGCCATCAGTAGTTGGTGCTGGTGGCGTAGCTCCGGTTCGAAGGCGTTCGCCGCGATCATGAACTCGGCCGGAATGACGCTCGTGCCTTGGTGGATCAGCTGGTAGAAGGCGTGCTGGCCGTTGGTGCCGGGCTCGCCCCAGACGACCGGGCCGGAATTGACCTCGACCGGCGTGCCGTCGATTGTCACGCCCTTGCCGTTCGATTCCATGTCGAGCTGCTGCAGATAGGCTGGGAAACGCGACAGGCGCTGGTCGTAAGGCAGGATCGCGCGGGTGGCGTAGCCCAGCACGTTGCGATGGTAGAAGCCGATCAGGCCGAGCAGCATCGGGAGGTTCTTGGCAACAGGCGCCTGACGGAAGTGGTTGTCGACAGCATGCGCGCCGTCGAGGAACTTGCCGAAATTCTCCGGCCCGACAGCGATCATCAGCGGCAGGCCGATCGCCGACCAGATTGAGTAGCGTCCGCCGACCCAATCCCAGAAGCCGAAGACCCGCTCGCTGTCGATGCCGAAGGTCGCGACCTTGTCGAGCGCCGTCGAAACGGCGGCGAAATGATGCTGTACGGCCGTTTCGCCGAGCGCATCGGCGATGAATTTGCGCGCCGTCTGCGCGTTGGTCATGGTTTCGATGGTCGTGAAGGTCTTGGACGCGACGATGAAGAGTGTCGTTTCTGCCTTCAGCAGCTTGAGGATGTCGGAAATATGCGCGCTGTCGATGTTGGAGACGAAATGCGCTCGCGGGCCGTCATGGAAGGGAGCCAGCGCCAAGGTCGCCATGACGGGGCCGAGGTCCGAGCCGCCGATGCCGATATTGACGACGTCGGTGATTGCATGGCCGGTCGCCCCCTTCAGGGCGCCGGACCGGATGCCGTCGGCGAATTTGCCCATTGCGGCCAGTACGCCGTTGACTTCGGGCATCACATCCTTGCCGTCGACGAGCACGGGTGTGTTGGAACGATTGCGTAGCGCCGTGTGCAGAACGGCACGATCCTCCGTGAAGTTGATCGCCTTGCCGGAGAACATCTCGTCGCGCTTGGCCTCGACACCGCCGGTTTCGGCCAGCTTCACCAGGAGAGCCAGAACCTCGTCGTTCACGGCTGTCTTGGAATAGTCCATCAGCAGATCGTCGAGCGACGCGGTAAAGCGGGAGAAGCGCTGTGGATCAGCCGCAAAGGCGGCGCGGATGTCGGTCGCCTTGGTGGCGGACGCAGTGCTCTTCAGTTGTTCAACGATGGCATTCATGGGAGGCTCCTTTGCAGGGCGAGAGGGTCGCGGAAACTATTCGCTTTGTAGGGCGCAAATCAAGTTCGGCGACCTGCCGAAACGCAAAAAAGCCACCTGCGTCGGCGGGTGGCTTTTTGGTTCGGAGCATCGAAATCTAGCCGCGCAGATCCTTCCGCAGGATCTTCCCGACCGGCGACTTGGGCAATTCGGGGCGGAATTCGATGAAGCGCGGTCGCTTGTAGTTGGTCAAGTTCGTAGCGCAGTGGGCCTTCACGTCTGCTTCCGTCAGCGCCGGATCCTTCTTGACGACGAACAGCTTCACGGCTTCGCCGGAGTGTCCGTCCGCAACGCCGATCGCCGCGGCCTCAAGGATGCCCGGGTGCATGGCGGCCACCTCCTCAATTTCGTTCGGGTAGACGTTGAAGCCGGAAACAAGGATCATATCCTTCTTGCGGTCGACGATCTTGGTGTAGCCGCGTGCATCCATGAAACCCATGTCGCCCGTGCGGAAATAGCCGTCCGGCGTCATCGCGCGGGCTGTCTCCTCCGGCTTGTTCCAATAGCCCGCCATCACCTGCGGTCCGTGAATACAGATTTCACCGATCTCCCCGAGCGGCAGTGATTTGCCGTCCTCGTCTCGGATGTCGACGTCGGTGGAAGGGATCGGCAGGCCGATCGAGCCGGTAAATTCGGGCGAATCGAAACGGTTGGCGGTCGCAACCGGCGAGGTCTCGGACAGGCCGTAGCCTTCGGTAATGTGAGACCCGGTGACTTTAAGCCAGCGCTCTGCGACCGGCCGCTGCACGGCCATGCCGCCGCCGAGCGATATGACCAGCGCCGAGAAATCGACCTTGGCGAATTCGGCATTGTTCATCAGGGCGTTGAAGAGCGTGTTGAGGCCGGGGAAAACATGCACGTTGGACTTGGCGAATTCCCTGACCAGTGCCGGAATATCGCGCGGGTTGGCGACCAGAATGTTGTGCGCCCCAAGCGACATGCCCATCAGCGAATTCACCGTCAGCGCGAAGATATGATAGAGGGGCAGGGCGCAGAGGAAGTTCAGCACGTCAGGCCGCTGCCTGTTCTCGAAAGCCGATTTCAGCCAGAGTTCCAGCTGAAGCTTGTTTGACAGCAGGTTTTGGTGGCTGAGGACCGCGCCCTTGGCAACCCCTGTCGTGCCGCCGGTATACTGCAGGAAGGCGATGTCGTTGCCGGTCAGTGCAGCCGGCTTGAAGGCCTTCCCGGCCCCTTCGCTGAGTACCTGCTTGAAGGTTTTGTGCTGCGGGATGGACCAAGAGGGAACGAGTTTCTTCACCTTGCGAACAAGCAGGTTCACGATCAGGCCCTTCGTACCCAGCATTTCGCCGAGCGAACTGACGACGACATGGCGTACGTCGGTCTTGGCGAGCACCTGCTCGACCGTTCGCGCGAAATTCTCGAGCACGAATATTGCCTTGGCGCCTGAGTCCCGCAGCTGGTGCTCCAGCTCGCGCGGCGTGTAGAGCGGGTTGACGTTCACGACGACCAGGCCGGCGCGCAGGATGCCGTAAACGGCAACAGGATTCTGCAGCACGTTCGGCATCATCACGGCGACGCGGTCGCCCTTCTGCAGACCTGTATTCTGCAGCCACGCGGCGATTTTGCGCGTCTGGCTTTCCAGTTCCCGATACGTCAGTCGCTTTCCCATGCTGGAGAATGCGACGCGGTCGGCATAGCGCGCGCAGGATCTATCGAGCAGTTCCGCCAATGAGGCATATTCGAGAGGCGGAAGCTCCGCCGGGACGATCTCGGGATAGGTGGCAAGCCAAGGCTTTCCCGGCTTAGCGCCGCCTGGTTGGGCGGAAATGCTGTTCATCGTGTCTCTCTCCCTATCGCTGCCGACCGGTTCCACCGGCAAGCCGATTGGATGATCCTCCATCTTCCAATACGGCAGCTTATGTCATTGCCTGAATGGTTCAAGCCGAGATTAGAGTTACACTAACCTTGACGTAAACGTCAATATTGTCGCGGGGCGCAGCCGCACGGGAAATTTGGAACCTTGAGCGCTGGTCGACGTTTTTGAACCGTAGACCAAGCCAGCGGAAACCAAGAAAAAGGAGGTGCACCATGCTGCATCAGGACGCTGACAACAACCGCCGAGACCCCAATGTAAAGGACACGCCGACGTTGATCGCAAGTGACCGCGTCGAAGGTACGCGCGTCTACGGTGCCGATGGCAAGCACATCGGCTCGATCGAGCGGCTGATCCTCGGCAAGCAGGATGGCCGCGTCGCCTACGCCGTCCTGAGCTTCGGTGGCTTCATGGGGATCGGCCACGATCGCTACCCGCTGCCGTGGGAAAAGTTGAGCTACGATACCCAACTGGACGGCTATCGCATCGACCTGACGAAGGAGCAGATCGAAGGCGCGCCGAGCTACGCGGATGATGACGACAACTGGTACAACGACAATGGCCGCCGGGTCTATGACTACTATGGCGTGCCGCCCTACTGGATGTAACGCCGTCCGCAGGCGCGATCACGCGCTTCTGCACCACGCCGCGCGTAAGTTCTCCTGGGGCGTGGTGCGGTAACATGACCTTGATGGGCTCAGTCGATGACGGGGCCTTTTCAATGGTGCGCCAGGCATGGCGCGTTGTGCGTAAGCACTGTTTGACCGGGATGGTATCCGGTCGACGACTTGGAGGTGCAAGTCCTCTACGGGCCCTGGTGATGGGAACCGTTAGCCAAACAGCAAGGGCGTTATCGCGAGATAAGGTCTG